>JBBRCP010000047.1:0-13120 GCA_038204785.1 Erysipelotrichales bacterium | reverse complement strand
TACGAGATCGGTATTTTTTTTCATTTCAAGTTGCGTACAATCAGCTGTTAATCCAGTATCCATCCTAACGGCTGCTTTAGGAGCCAATGAACGACCGACGGGTGTCGCTCCGACTAAGACAACTGAGGGTTTCAATCGTTGCAGAATTGAAACCAAAACATCTGAATAGATATCTGATCTAAACTCGGATAGTTCGATGTCATCCGCTACGATTACTTTATCGGCACCCAAATGAAGACATTGACTGACAACTTCGTCGGTATGATGACCAAGAACGATCGCAATGACGGGATGTTCGATGACTTCAGCAAGTGTTCTGGCTTTACCCAACAATTCTTTTACCACTGGGGCAAGAATTCCTTGACGATTTTCCGCAAAAACAACGATTCCTTTATATTCGTCTTTATTCACCATGAGGCGATGTGCTTCTTCAAGTGAAATAGCACCGGCAGGACAGTTTTTAATACATATTTTACATAATTTACATGCGGAATTGATGATGATTTTATCATCAATGCGACTCATCGCATTGAATGGACACACAGACAAACAGACTTCACACAACGTACATCGCGTTGAATCGATTTTAATGGTACTCATTGGATCTCCTTTGCGATAACGTGCTCACTGATCAAATACTCAACTAAGTGTTGGGCCAATTCGGATGGGTTTCCTTCCATCCTTAGATTTTCACTGCGACTTGCAGGTGGAAATATTCGTTCCACTTGGGTCGCTGAACCCATTGATCCGACATGAACAGACACATCATCCCCCGACAGATCTTTCAAACTAACAACACGTGGTTGACGTTGTGATGCTGCTTTCATTTTCAGATAGGATGGATAACGTGGTTGCGAATAATCTTTTTCGATCGTTAATAAACAAGGTGTTTTTATCTGCGCTCGATGTGTACACGATGTCAGTGTGTAATGAACTGTCACTGAATCCTCATTACTCGAACTGATCGCATCGACCCAACTAATATGGGGAATTCCCAGAATTTCAGCAACGGCCGGTCCTACTTGAGCGGTATCACCGTCAGTTGTCTGTTTTCCGCAAAGAATCAAATCAAAATCGGTTTTAAGTGCTTGGATCGCATAAGCTAGTGTATGAGCTGTCGCTAATACATCGGCTCCGGCGAATCCACGGTCACTCACCAATACTGCATCGTCACTTCCCAAGGCATAAGCTTCCCGCAAAATAGCAACAGCTGCCTGCGGTCCCATGGTCATCACTGTGATCTGTGCTCCTTGCGAATCTTTAAGTTGCAGCGCAGCTTCCAATGCGAATAAATCATAGGGATTCATTTTCGCTTCGATCCCAGCACGAATCAGTGATCCGGTGATCGGATCTACCTGGACTTGTTGGGAATCGGGGACTTGTTTAATACACACTAATATTTTCATTTTTCGACTCCTTTTGGACAGTTCTGACAAACTCCAAATGCTCTTTCATATGGGTAGCTGCTGAAACAATATCATTTCTTATCAAGTCAGCACAGATCGAACGATGTTGATCCAAAAGTGTCCGAGCGTGATTGTTACTCTGCAAAATATGCGTACGATTATACAGAACACTGTATAAAAGAAGATTCTCTACCCAGTCCATCGTTTTGATCAGAATACTGTTATCCGCTAAACGGAAGATCTCGCGATGAAACGCAATATCTAGATGTGCTGCGATACTCTCATTCTCAGCAACTGATTCTTCCATCTGTGAAACTATTTTTTGCAGATCAATGAAGTCTTCTCGTTGGCAAGCCAATGTAACAGCGTCGCATTCCAGTACCAAACGGAAATGCTGCAAATCTTCATCAAATTTAGGATCATTGCTAAATAAAGGTGAGAACATCTTCATCAGCGGTTGCAGATCAAAGGGAGCAACGACTGTCTTCCCCCCTTGGCGAACTTTGATCAGACCCATCATCTCTAAGACTGATAATGCTTCACGAAGGGAAGAACGACTGATTTGAAGTTTTAAAGCCAATGTTCGTTCAGAAGGCAGTGTATCTCCAACTTGAATATCCCCGTTCTTTAGAGCATCAACGACCTGTTTGACCGTTTCTTGCACATTTTTAGTCTGTTTGATGGGCAGTATTTCCATATTTCCTCCAAAGTGGTCCTACCACTTGGCAACTATCACTATTATAAGCGCTTTCATAAGCAAAATAAAGAAAGTTCGTTTTTTCACGAACTTTCGTCTTTCCAAAGTCCACGTTTCGCTTTTTTTGCTTCACGTTGATAGATTATAAAGGGTTCTACATAACTCACATCCGGTGGATAGGTCTTTTGATACGCATATCCTTCCAGAATTAAGATCGCATTAAACATACTTGATCTGATCTCTTGGTCGCTATTTATTTCATTGGGTTGATTCAGCCAAACATAGCGGAGTAATCGTCCATATTGATCGGTTTGCGAGACATCCTTACTTAGATAAACGATCTTTCCCGGGGGTAATGCCTGCTTCACAAAGGAAGCGGCTAAAATTCCTTGAGGTGTATTTCGTGTCTTATCGGGATGAACTGATTCAGGAGCATCCAGGCCGATGAAGCGAACGGTAAAAGTTTTATTATTGATCGATACATGGATCGTGTCGCCATCAACGACTCGTTCAACCACGGCAGTTTCGTAAGCACCTATCTTCGGAAGAATGACGTTGAATCGTTGTGTAAGACCATTTACTCCCCACGAAATTCCAATGGCAAGCAAAACCAACAACACAACATATAAAGAGGATGAATAACGTCGATTTCTTATTGAGTTCATTGTTTGTCCCTCATTTCAAAGTTCGAACATAAACAAAATTAACTTGATCCGAAACGTCCGAATCAAACAAATAGGAGTCGATCGATATTGTTTTTAGTTCTTCAAGGGAGTCGATCTGATTTTCCAGCAGGAAGCGAACGAATTTACCGCGGGCCGTTTTCGCATACATTCCTTTTATACATCGAATATGGTTTTCTTGTTCCATGAAAACCAAACGGACAAACTTTTTTGATGTTGCTAATTTCTTGAAATCGATTAGCTTTTCATATTCCTGAGAGCCTACGAAGACAAACTCACTATCTTCCAGATCATTCAGATAGCGAGTGACCCTTGGTTTCCATATTTCTATCAACGATTTTCCATGAATACTCAGTCCTTCTTTCAGATCCAATCGATAAGCTTGAATCCGATCTTCAGCTCTGAGTATTCCATATAACCCGGAAAGGATCAGAACATCGGACTTCATTCGTTCAACCATTTGCGGTGTCATGTTTTCGCAATTCAGTTGCTTGAACACCTCGCCCCCATACATTCGAATCGCTGTACCCCCATTGGTTGATTTCCAATGAAGAAATCGGCTTGCGTTTTCTTCGGCTATTTTCTCGGAACAATTATAGAGTTCACGCAATTCAATGAGTGAAAATGTCGATAATTTTTTCACTAAATCCTTAGTGACTGTCAAAAACAACGGTTCGTTTCCGTTGTTTTCATGAACTCGATTAAAGGTTTTAGTCGGAGACACCAGCAATTTCATACTCTTCCTCACAAAATCCGATTACATTCGGATTCTCACTATAAAGTAACGAATAGGTGATCATTATCATTTTTCTTTGAGATCTGAACTAGGAAAGCGAACATCGATGTATATGTTATTTTGATACGTTGATTCTTTTTTGATGATTCGACATAGATCACAAATGGAGTAACCTACGACATTGTACTGTTTTGATTAGTTAGTATTCGCGAATAAAACTTTCTACTTCAGAGCGCATCGGTAATGATTCAATACTTCCTACTCGACTGGCTGTCAGCGCCCCGACGGCATTGGCAAAAATCATTGCTTCACGATAGGATCTGCCTTCCGATAAAGCAACAGCAAGAGCTGCGTTAAAGGCATCGCCGACTCCGGCTTTATCGATAGCATCGACTTTGAAAGGTTCGACGAAGTATTGTTCATCAGCATTCGCATAATAACATCCTTTATCACTTAAAGTAACAATGACGTTTTTTACGCCCCAACTTAATAGGACATCTACCCCTTCTTCTAAATCATCTTTATGGCTTAAAAGCGAAAGTTCTGTTACATTCGGTGTCAAACAATCGATATATTTATAGAGTTCGCGCGGAAGTGTCAAAGCCGGAGATGGATTAACAATGATCAGTGGTTTATGTTGGGCAGCTGTCTCAACAGCAAAACCCACAGTCTTAACAGGAGTTTCCTGTTGCAGAAGCAAAATATCGCTATTAATAATACGTTCGATATGTTGCATCACGACCTGTTCGTTCAAATCAGCATTGGCTCCCGGAAAGACAACAATTGTACTTTGACCGGCAGAATCGGTTGTGATCAGTGAACTACCTGTCGGAGCTTCAGATCGCGGTATGTTGACGACCCGAACGTTTTCACCCATCAGTGTTTGTACTAGGGTATTCCCGAAACTATCTTCACCCACGCGAGTAAACATCGCCACCTCTCTGCCCAAGCGAGCAGCCGCGATCGCTTCGATTAACCCTTTACCACCGGTTCGTTGTTTGAACGAGGCAGCATTAACGGATTCACCTTTGGCGGGTAGTCGGTTGACAGAAGCAGAAAATTCGATACTGGCATTCCCGATAACTGTAATGGACATTGTTTTCTCCTTAATGTTCGTGATAGGCAGTCAATGTACTGAACAAAAGTTGTTTGAAACGTTCGAGATCGCAATCCAACGCTACTTTCGCATTGGGAGATTCATGATAGAATTCTACTACTGACTGGCCATAGTGCTCATTGGGCTCACAGACGATACTGACATGGGCATCTGCAAGACTTACCAAGGAGGGGTCATAGTGAGTAGCGACTGCGAGCGGATCATGCATATATGAGGTATTCACGGAATGATATAGATGATTCTCAAAAAGACTTCCGAATAATTCAAGTGCGATAAATTGGGTATAATTCTCTTCATTTAACGCATCGATTGCTTCATTTCTCATGATCGTAGCTTGATGAGTTGCATCAAGTCCAACCATGATGATTGGTATTCCTGACCTGAAAACAATGTCAGCTGCCTCGGCATCCGCAAAGAAATTAAATTCCGCATAAGGCGTTACGTTTCCTGCATAGCTTCCACCGCCCATCATGGTTATTTTGTTTATTTTGCTTGCTAAATCGCGATGTTTCATCAAACTCAAAGCGATGTTGGTCAAGGGACCCAGGGTGATGATTTCAAAGTGGCCACGATATTCACACGCCATTTTATAAATAGCTTCATCCGCTGCCATGGTTTCAATCATCCTTTTTGAGGGTGGCAAGACAACTTTTCCGATTCCGGTGATACCATGAACTTCTTCAGCAATGATCGATGTTCGTGCCAACGGTCCCTCGGCACCGCGATACAAGGGGATTGTTTGATTCGCCAGATCCAAAAGTTTTGCGGCATTAGCGGTTGTTTTATCAACACTTTGATTGCCGGCAACTGTCGTTATACCGACGATTTGTCTATCAAAAAGTTGGAAAGCCGAAAGCAGTGCCAATGCATCATCGATTCCCGGATCGGTATCTATACATAGTTTACTGGTATTCATTCATTGGCCCTCGCAGTTGTTTCGGTAAGACTCTGTCTTCATTATAATGACCATCAAAAGACAATGTCAAACGATATGGAAAAAGAAAATGCCAAAGGCTTACTTTGGCATCTCATTACGAATTTGTTCAATCATTTCAATCAGTTCTTGATTCATTTTTTGGGTGACTTCAACATCCATCGCCGGCGTGTCACTCAGCGGATACGCGATCTTGAGTTTATCGTATTTAGTGGTTCCCATCGTATGATAGGGTAAGAGTTCCACTTTTTGTATATTGCGAAGTACCGCAATCGCTTTGGCAAGTTCAAGTAGATTCGTAGGACTGTCATTTAACTCAGGTACGATCACTTGACGTATCCATAGCGGAATCTCAAGTTGTTGGACCCGTTTCAGAAAGTTCTGTGTCATCGTTTGTTTCTGTGATGTGATTCGCTGATATAAATCAGGATCTACAGCTTTCATGTCATAGATCACCAAATCGACTTTTTCCAGTATATTACTCAACAAGTGTGGATGTCCGACTCCGGAGGTATCCAGTGCGGTATGAATTCCCTGCTCTTTTAATAAAGTCAGACATTCCAGTAAAAATTCTGGTTGGGATAACGGTTCTCCCCCGCTGAACGTCACACCACCAAGCTGTCCGAAATAAGGTTGATAGCGTTTAACAGTCGCCAATACTTCCTTGGGACTGATGATATTTCCCTGTTGGTAAGCCCACGTTTCAGGATTGTGACAATACAGACAACGAAGCGGACAGCCGGACAGGAAAAACACTACCCGTATTCCCGGACCGTCGACCAACCCGAACGGTTCAACTTTACTTATAAAACCGAGATTAGATTGATTCATGGAATGTACGTTGCAGTACTTCCAATTGTTGTTCTTTGGTCAAACGGTTGAAATGCACAGCGTAACCGGACACACGGATGGTGAGGTTCGGATACAATTCTGGATTCGCCATAGCGGCTTCAAGCATTTCACGTGAATAGACATTGACGTTGAGATGATGCGCATGCTGTTTGAAATAACCATCAAGAATATTTACCGTATTGCCAACGCGCTCTTCTTTGGTTTTTCCCAAGGTTTGCGGCAAGATCGAAAACGTATTACTGACACCGTCCTGGCAGATTTCTCCGTAAGGAAGTTTAGCGACCGAATTCAACGAAGCAAGAGCTCCGCTGGTATCGCGTCCATGCATCGGATTAGCTCCCGGCGCAAATGGTTCACCCTTCTTACGTCCATCCGGAGTTGTTCCGGTCTTTTTACCATATACCACATTGGATGTGATGGTCAGGATTGAAAGTGTATGAACGGCATCGCGATGGAGTGGATGAGTCTTTAACATATTACTGAACATAGTAATGATATCAACGGCGATTTGATCGACACGGTCATCGTCATTTCCGAATTTAGGGAAGTCTCCTTCGACATTGAAATCGATGGCAATTCCTTTTTCATTGCGAATCGGTGTTACTTTCGCATATTTGATAGCCGAGAGTGAATCGGCAACAACCGATAGACCGGCGGCACCGAATGCCATCAATCGGGTAAGATGAGTGTCATGAAGAGCGAACTGGCTTTTTTCATAGGCATATTTATCATGCATATAATGAATGATGTTCATCGTATCGACATAGAGTCGAGCTGTTTTTTCAAGGGTCAGTGTATATAATTCCATCACTTTATCGTAATCTAACACTTCATCGGTATAGGCTGGAATGCCATGAATGACTTCTTCCATGTATTTCTCATCCACACCGCTATTGATCGCATACAAGAGCGCTTTAGCCAAATTGGTTCGAGCACCGAAATATTGCATTTGTTTACCCACCTGCATGGCCGATACACAACATGCGATCGCATAATCATTTTGATACAAAGGTGACATCAAATCATCATTTTCATACTGTAGTGCACCTGTCTCGATCGACATCATTGCGCAATAATTTTTAAAATTCTGTGGTAACTTTTCTGACCACAGGATCGTCATGTTGGGCTCAGGTGCCGGTCCAAGATTTGTCAAACTATGAATATATCTGAATGAGTTTTTAGTAACAAGAGGTCGTCCGTCAGAAGCGACGCCACCGATAGATTCAGTGACCCAAGTTGGATCGCCCGCAAATAATTCATCATATTCCGGAGTACGTAAATGACGCACCAAGCGAAGTTTGATGATGAATTGGTCGATATATTCCTGGGCTGTCGCTTCATCGATAGTTCCGTTTTCCAGTTCACGTTGGATATAAATATCCAAGAAAGTGGAAGTACGTCCAAGACTCATCGCTGCTCCGTTGTTTTCTTTAACACCTGCCAAATAACCAAAGTATAACCATTGAATCGCTTCCTGAGCCGTCACTGCCGGACGACTGATATCGAAACCATAAGCAGCAGCCATCTTTTTGATTTCTTTCAGCGCTTTGATCTGATCACTGACTTCTTCACGAAGTTGTATCGTACTGTCATTGATTTCGGTGATCTCAACTAAATCCTGTTTCTTAAAACTGATTAATGGATCAATACCGTAAAGTGCGATACGACGATAATCTCCGATGATACGGCCACGGCCGTAAGCATCCGGCAGTCCGGTCAACAATCCGGTATGACGTGCTTCACGCATATCAGCTGTATAAGCGTCAAAGACTCCTTGATTATGAGTCTTGGAATAATCATTAAAGAATGTTTCAAATTCCGGTTTCATTTGACGGCCATAGAAACTGACAATTTTTGAAGCTAATTTGATTCCGCCGTAAGGATTGATAATGCGTTTTAAAGGCGCATCGGTTTGTAAACCAACGATTGTTTCGTGGTCCTTCACGATATATCCGGGTTTGAAATTATTGATGCCTGAAATAGCATCCATTTCAATATCTAGTACACCCAGTTTTCTTTCTTCTTCAAGTAATTCTTCACAACGTTTCCAGACGATTTCCGTGTTTTTGGATATCGGGGCTAAGAAGGAATCATCCCCTTCATAAAGGGTAAAATTCTGTTGGATGAAATCTTCGACATTGATTTCTTTCTGCCAGCTCCCACCGACAAAACCGTTCATTTCTTTGTCCATCATATACCTCCTGTGATAACGGAGTTATTGTATCACAGACTTTCCTCCCGATGTTGCGTGACTATTCACCTTTTTAAAGGTAAACGCTTACAAATCTAACTATTTTACTAGATGTAAGTGCTTGTGATTTATTGATACAATTTAACGTGTTATTGGCTTCTATTTGTGTATTAATTTACTTTTTTAACAATACATTCATTCATCTTGATTCTTTATAACAAACTCTCGTTGACAGTCAATACTCCATGTACTACGATGTAGAAAGTATTTCCAATAATCAACTCTACGTGAAAGAAAGACAGGTACCCTTATGAACTTCGATGAAATCAACAACCGCAAAGGAACTCATTCCATCAAATGGGAAGCCGGTTCCGACAAAGGGATCGCAGGCGACACATTACCCATGTGGGTCGCCGATATGGATTTTAAAACAGTCGATAACGTCATTGAAACAATGGTTCAACGGGCATCTGAAGGAATCTATGGTTATACCCTCTTAGCGGATTCTTATTATCAATCGATCATCGGTTGGATGGAACGCCGACATCACTGGAAGGTCGCGAAAGAATGGATTGTTTCAACACCTGGTGTAGTCAATGCGATCAACACAACTATTCAGGCTTATACGTGCGTCGGTGATCGTATTCTGATCACCCGCCCGGTCTACTATCCTTTTTCGATGGCGATTGAAAACAATGACCGTATAATCGTCAATAGTTCACTTGTCTATGATCAAAAAAATTCAAGTTATTCGATTGATCTTGTGGATTTCGAAGCGAAAATCGTTACGAATAACGTTAAAATGTTTATCTTGTGCAACCCACATAATCCAATCGGAAGAGTTTGGCGCTCTGATGAACTCAAAGCGATGGCTGATCTTTGTTTGAAATATAACGTTATTATTATTTCCGATGAGATCCATATGGACTTTGTTTTCAAACCCGCTAAACACCTTGTGCTGACAACACTTGATGCACATTATGTGCCAATCACCGTTGTCTGTACATCACCCAGTAAGACATTCAATCTCGCTGGACTGCAAGCTTCCAATATCATCATCGAGGATGCCGCTTTACGGGCGAAGTTTAGTCTGATTATGCGAAACAACGGCGTCCATGCAACCGGATTTTTTGGATCGGCGGCTTGTGAAGCAGCGTATCAGTATGGGGATCGTTATGTGGATGAACTGATGGACTATTTGAAAGGGAATATCGACTATATCAGAAACTTTTTGAATGAACACTTGAGTTCAATCAAATTGGTAGAGCCGGAAGGCTTATATCTGCTTTGGATGGATTTAAATTCACTGGGTTTAAACAATAAACAATTAGAAGACTTCATGTTGAATCAAGCTAAATTATGGTTAGATGAAGGCTATATCTTCGGTGATGAAGGAAGTGGCTTTGAACGTATCAATATCGCATGTCCTAGATCCGTAGTGATTGAGGCCATGGATCGTTTGAAGTTAGCTGTTGAGAATCTGAATCGATAATAATCGAATTAAACAAAAAAAACAATTCTTTGCGTTAGTTAGGAATTGTTTTTTTTCGAAAATTGATTACTAGTCAAGAATATATCACTCGAATCAGTAATAATTTTACTTAAGTAGAAAATGAAAAAATAAACGATTCAAATTCAAAGAGTACGTTAAGCTAGTTTCAACAAGATTCTTGCAACTACCAATTGACGTGATCCGGATCGTTGCCACTACGCAAATCCTGATTCAGTTCGTTGATCTGTTTCATCTCATCTTCCGAAAGCGCAAAATCAAATAAACTCGCATTTTCAATGATACGGTTTTTGTGGACTGATTTCGGAATCGAAATAATACCTCGTTGTAAGTCCCAACGTAAGATGATCTGTGCCGGACTCTTATGGTGTTTCGTCGCAATCTCAACCAGGATCTGATTTTCTAGTAGATCGGTCTTACCACCCCCAAGCGGACTCCAAGCTTCCATGTTAATTTTTTTAGATTTCAAAAACTCGAGTAATTTTATCTGTGAAAGATAGGGATGCGTCTCAACTTGATCAATAACCGGAAGGATCGTAGCTACGTTAAGTAACGTTTCGAGATGATGGATTTGGAAATTACATACACCGATCGAACGGATATACCCTTCGTTGACCAATTCTTCCATTACTTTCCACGATTCCTCTATTTTTCCGTCAATCGCCCAATGAATAAGATATAGATCGATATAATCGGTTTGAAGACGTTTCAGGCTTTCAAAGAAGGCATCACGTTGACGCGATTGACGCATATCTTCGTTCCATAATTTGGTTGTTAAAAATATTTCACTGCGATCGATCCCACTGTCGGCGATCGCTTGGCCGACACTCTCTTCGTTGCGATAGATAGCTGCTGTATCGATCGAACGATATCCAGCTTCAAGTGCCATTCTTACTGCTTTGTAGGTCTCTTCACCGTTTTTAGCCCGCCAAACTCCAAAACCTAGAATCGGCATCATTTTTCCGTTATTCAGTTCTACTCTTGTATTAATGTTCATAAAGTCCTCCGTTTTTTTAATTATCCTTTTATCGATCGCATCCGCCAAGCATCATGACTGAATATCTTGACACAAACGGTTGCGAGTGATACTTTAAGAAGAAAAAGGAACACAACAATGAAACTCACTCATGTTACTCAGATAGAAGAATTAAATAAATGCATAGCCCTTCGTTTTGAAGTATTCGTGGATGAACAGAAAGTTCCAATCGAAGAAGAACGAGACCAATATGACCGGATAGATGTCAACATCGATCATTTCTATGTAACAGATGAGTCGGTGATCATCGGGACGATCCGTTGCCTGCGTAAATCACCTGATACAATGAAGGTGGGTCGTGTCGCTGTCAAACGAGAGTTCCGTAAATGCGGTGTCGGTCGTTTTATGATGCAAGGTATTGAACAATGGATGATCGATCAGGGAATCAAGAATCTTATTCTTGAATCTCAGGATCACGCGATCCCCTTTTATGAGAAATGCGGTTATACCGCCTATGGAGATTTCTTCATGGATGCCGGAATCCCCCACAAATCAATGAACAAGAAATTATAATTTCTTTATATGACTTTTTGCGCTCCGATAATAACGGAAACAACCTTCATCTCACTGTCAAGACCGATAAAATCCGCTTTTTTATGTGGGTGTAGACTCCCAAGTGATTTATCAAGATGGATCAGTTTACTTGGATTGACCGAACACATCTGAACTGCATCCTCCATTGAACAAGCAGTGAATTTTTGAATATTTCTAAAAGCATCATCCATGCCGATGACTGATCCGGCAATTCTTCCGGTATCCCGCGCATACGCTTTACCATCCTTCGTGATGCATGGAATTCCACCGAAGACAAACTCTCCATCTGCCATTGCTTTACCCGGCATTGCGTCACTCACCAAAACAATACGTTCACTGCCAAGGGTCTGATAGGTGAATCGGATGACCAAAGGATCAACATGAACGCCATCACAGATAAGTTCGGCAAATGTTTCTCCTTTAAGTAAGGCAGCGGTAACCATTCCCGGATTGCGATGTGTATGTTGCGTCATCGCATTATATAAATGTGTAAATCCATCTGCTCCCAATGTGATCGCATGCAGAACTTCAGGTGCGGTAGCACTACTGTGTCCCATCATGACAGTGATTCCTTTTTCTTTACAGGCAGGAATGAACTGTTCCATTCCTTCAAGTTCGGGGGCCAGTGTGATCATACGTAGTTTACCTTCGGCAATGTGTACGTTCTCATCGAGTTCTTTGATATCCGGTAAACGCAGATAACGTTCATCCATCATCGCTTTATAAGCAACTGCCATATAAGGCCCTTCGTTATGAATTCCTAACCAACGTGCCCCTTGATGAGGTGAGGTTAATTTTGCGTATTTTTTCAGTACTCTAACTTCTTCTTTACGAGGTAAAACCATGATTGAACTTAAAAACCCCGTAACACCTTCTTTGGCAAATTGATGAGCGATACGGTCAACGGATCGCTGTGACGGATTAACAAAATCCAATCCTAACGCACCATGAGTATGAACATCGATAAAACCAGGGATGATCGTTAAATGACTCAAATCGATGATCTCGGGATGATGGTTGTGAATGAACTCGTTTATTTCTTCATCACCCTCTTCGGCAATAAAAAGGATTTCGTCATTTTCTGTTGCAATCGAACCACGGAAAAACGACTTGTTTTCACCAGTTATTACTTTCCCGCAATGAAACAATCTTTTTTTCATATAATGACCTCCATAATTATATTTTACACTCTTAATGGATATAAAGCCAACTTCCTGGGAAATCAACTTAAAATCTTCGAAACTAACTCAAAACGATTTTCAACTTTCATGCGAGTTATTTTTTCTTTACGCTGACATCAGTTGTGTTTTCACACTTTAAGGGTTATCATTAAGTAAAATCCTGTTCAATCCAACAGTGGTATTGAACTAGGTCATGGTGAACTATGAACAATTCAACATTCTTGAGATTATTCTATAATGCTG
>JBBRCP010000046.1:0-13272 GCA_038204785.1 Erysipelotrichales bacterium | reverse complement strand
GAAGATTGGCGAGAAGATATTCAAAACAAGTTCAGCACTTGCACTTTGGATCGGACATTCGGCGGTACTGGCAATCGCATATATAGCACCCGTGTGGTTTTTGGAAGCTAAATTGATCGCACTCTTAGAAAGATCAAGACCTACCCATTGTGCGATGCTGAATTCTTTGCTGAGTGCATTCGTGTAGTAGCCCTCACCGCATCCGCAATCAACGGCAGATATAAATGATTCCTCTTTTAAAATCTCGATAATTTTATCAAGTAAAGGTCGGTAATGACCGCTAGCTAGAAAACGCCGTCGAGCTAAAATCATTTCGGAATTATCTCCATGAGCTTTGACACTATTTTGGAGTAATAGATTGACATAACCACTAGCGGCTTCGTCGTAGTGATGATGTGCCGGACAATTCCAGCCAGATACTGATCTTATCAGCTTTTTTTTGCATTTTGGACAAATTAACATGGGATCACCTTCTTGTCTATTTTATCATAGATGACAAACTCTTCCATCTTGTTTATACTTAATACTAGTAAGGAGTGAACATTATGAAATTTGTATCATGGAACGTGAATGGATTCAGAGCTATATTCACGAAAGGATTTGAGGGTATATTCAACGAAATGGATGCGGATTTCTTTTGCCTACAGGAAACCAAAATGCAAATCGGGCAATTGGAATTCAATCCGGAAGGATATGTATCCTATTTTAATTCTGCTGTTAAGAAGGGGTATTCGGGAACAGCAATCTATACTCGTCATGTTCCGCTGTCAGTCGCATATGGAATCAATGAAGAAAACCATGATCAAGAAGGGCGTGTTATTACGCTTGAGTATGAGAACTTTTATCTGATCACGGTCTATACACCTAATTCACAGGAAGAACTGCGTCGGTTGCCTTATCGGATGGAATGGGAAGATGCTTTTAGATCATATTTATTGAACTTAGACCAAAAGAAACCCATCATCGTTTGCGGAGATCTAAATGTAGCGCATAACGAAATCGACCTCAAGAATCCTTCAACGAATCGACGAAATGCTGGTTTTTCCGATCAAGAACGCGGTAAGTTTACGGAATTGATGGGTGCCGGCTTTGTGGATACATATCGGGCGTTATATCCTGAAACCATCGGATATACCTGGTGGAGTTATCGTATGCGAGCAAGAGAAAAAAATGTTGGGTGGAGAATCGATTATTTTATCATCTCAGCCCGTATTTATGAGGATCTGCATGGAGCGTTTATTCATGATGATGTCATGGGCAGTGATCACTGTCCGGTCAGCATCGAACTTTTCTGATGCGGCAGCTCACAGGTAAATGTCTTGCCCTTGACGAGTCAGGTGCCGGTCTACTCAATAACATAGCTATCGAAGGATTATTACCCGGCGAAGAGGCTATGATCGATGCGGATACTAAACGAATCATTAAATTGATAAAACGTTCACCGGATCGCATCAAATCGCAATGTCCGGTCTTTGAGCAATGCGGAGGTTGCCAATTCCTGCATATGAATTATGGTGCACAACTTCTCTGGAAAACAGCACAGGTCAAACAACTTTTTTCACCGATCAGTAAAATACCGGTGAATGAGTGTCTTGGAGCTAAGACAGATCTATTCTATCGATCAAAAAATATCTATACATTTCAAAAAGGAAATAACCGCCAGATCATAGCCGGTTATTATGCCGCAAAATCGCATAAACTGATCGATGTCGAGAGTTGTTTGGTGCAACATCCGATCGCCGATAAGATTATGGCCAGTATTCGTATCATTTTGAAACAACAACATCTTGAACCTTACGACGAAGACAAGCGAACGGGGCTTCTGCGCCACGTGCTTGTCAGGGTATCCCATCATTTCAACGAAGTCATGGTCGTCCTTGTCGTGGGAACAACGGACTTCAAAGGTCGTAATAATTTTGTCAGTGCACTTAAGAAAGCGCAGCCCGAGATAACGACGATCATCGAGAATTTCAATCCGCGCAGAACCAGCATCGTATTGGGGAATGAAGAACGAGTATTATTCGGAAAAGGGTTTATCCTGGATAAGATTAACGAATGTGTTTTCAAGATCTCTCCGCGCTCTTTCTATCAAGTCCACAGTGAACAGATGGAAGTTCTATATCAGACTGCCTTAGATGCGGCCGACCTTAAAGAAACCGATGTCGTTATCGATGCTTATAGCGGTGTCTCAACGATAGGGATTCTCGCTAGCCGTAAAGTACGTCAGGTCATCTGTGTGGAAAGTAACACGGATGCTGTAAAAGACGCTCGAGAGAACGGTAAAATGAATCAGGTGAAGAATGTAACATATGTAGCGGCTGATGCGGCACAATGGATGAAAGAGCAATCAACGAAGGGTCTGCGAGCTGATGTGGTCATCATCGATCCACCACGTGAAGGATGTGATGCCACTTTCGTCAGTGCTTTGGTTCAGCTGCGTCCACGTCGTATTGTTTATATTTCATGTGATCCGCATACCCAAGCCAGAGACATCAAAGCCATGAAGAAATTCTATTCGCCAAGTCTGATTCAACCCATCGATATGTTTCCGCAAACTATCCATAGTGAAAATATCGTGGTATTGGAAGTGCTTTGAATAAATTGATTTGAATGGAGGTAGAGATGAATGGATTGTGCTATTACAAATAAAGACGGTTGGTTTCGTTACCGAGCCGCTGCAATTATTATCGAAGAGGGTTGTGTATTGATGGCTAGAAATGACAGAGATCCTTATTACTATTCGGTCGGTGGTGCGGTACTTCAAAATGAGAGTGCCGAAGAAGCGGTCATGCGCGAAGTTATGGAAGAGGCTGGTGTCCACTATGACATCGATCGATTAGTGTTTATCCATGAGAACTTTTTTACTGGAGATCAAGCGTTAGTAGGAGTTCCGTGTCACGAAATAGCTTTGTATTTTTTAATGAAACCAAAATCTTCGAAAGTCTTGCATGACTGTGGATTTACACAAACTGGGGTAAAAGAGCAGTTGTGTTGGATTCCGTTGGATCAGTTAAGCGAATTTAAGGTTTATCCGACATTTTTTATGGAAAAATTACCACTTAAAAACGATTACATCGAACATATTGTTACTTTTGAGAATACCATAGCCGAATAAACATATCGGTAAAGAAAGAAGGAATTCGTATGGACGGTAATAATCGCAGCAATATAAGAATGGGTGCACTTGTAAAAGTAGTTCAGAAGCAAGACCAACAATCAGGTAAACTGACTGAAGGAGTTGTAGCTAGGATACTAACAAACTCACCAACACACCCTCATGGGATCAAAGTGATGCTTGAAAACGGTATTGTTGGACGTGTCAAAGAAGTCATATAGTAAAATTGAAACTGTTGATGTATACATTAATCGTTTCCACCTTAGATTTTGGTAATCTTGAGTAGGTGAAGAGATTAAACAATCAGTCCTTGAAGAAATAGAAAGATCAGTTGAGATCTATCAAATTTCATACTGTATGGTAATCTGGACTCGTTTACTTTTTTTGGTGGTTGATTAAAGTTGTTTTGTATAAAGTATATCCGTATACGCCATCGGTTAACTTCGCTATAATTAAATAAGATACATACACGACTGTTGAAACAGTCGTGAGAATCATACTGAACGGAGGATAATTTATGGATGTATTATTACGAATGGATCCTGTGGCACAAGCATTCGTCGCTACGCTTTTCACTTGGTTTGTTACGGCACTTGGAGCGAGTTTGGTTTTCTTTTTCAAAACAATTAATCGTAAAGTATTGGATTCGATGTTGGGTTTTGCGGCGGGTGTTATGATTGCGGCTAGTTTCTGGTCACTATTAGCGCCTGCAATCGCCATGTCGGAAGCAGCCGGTGAATCACCTTGGCTGGCTCCGTTGATTGGATTTTTAGCGGGGGGTATCTTTTTGAAACTAACGGATTCATTACTTCCCCATCTTCATATGGGACAGCCGGTTGAAAAAGCCGAGGGAATAAAGACTCATTGGCAACGAAGTGTATTATTGGTTACGGCCATCACACTTCATAATATTCCCGAAGGATTAGCTGTCGGTGTGGCATTCGGTGCCGTAGCAGCAGGGCTTCCTTCTGCAACACTGGCGGGGGCAATAGCCTTGGCTATCGGTATCGGGTTACAGAACTTCCCGGAAGGTGCCGCTGTCTCGATTCCGTTAAGAAGAGAGGGCTTGTCAAGATTCAAAAGCTTCTGGTTCGGTCAATTATCCGGAATCGTAGAACCGATTGCCGGGGTCATTGGAGCCTATGCAGTATTGGCTATGCGTCCACTTCTTCCTTATGCACTTTCTTTTGCAGCCGGCGCTATGATCTATGTGGTCGTCGAAGAGTTGATCCCCGAAGCTCAAACATCAGGCAATTCTGATATTGCGACCATGGGGACAATGCTTGGCTTTGCGGTCATGATGGTTTTGGATGTTGCGTTGGGGTAAGATCATAAATTATGTTTATGTTGCGAGAGAGGTTCTCAATAATGCTGAGGAACTCTTTTTCAGTTGAGTTATTTGCTCACTGATTATTCTTTGAGCAAACAACGTGTATTCACGAAAAGAATAGGCTAATCTATCCTTATAAAGAAAGAAGGATCGATATGAGTACACAACTATTTGTGAATCTTCCGGTTAAAAACTTAACGAATACGATGACTTTCTTTTCTGGTCTCGGTTTTACGTTTAATCCCCAGTTTACCGATGATAAAGCAGCCTGTATGATCATCGGAGAAAACAATTTTGTTATGTTGTTGATGGAAGAATACTTTCAAAAATTCACCCATAAAGGAATTCCTAATACATTTGATTCTTCAGAAGTCATTGTTTCACTGACATGTGATTCCAGAGCGAAGGTGGATGAATTTGCGGATAAGGCGCTTGCGCTTGGAGCAACTTTCTCATCGGATCCCATGGATATGGGATTTATGTATTCACGCAGTTTCCAAGACCTCGATCATCATATTTGGGAATATTTTTATATGGATCCGAGTCAAATCGAGAACTGATGCAGTGTTTATCAGAACGGATGTTTCTGAGAAGGAGTCATTATGAAAAAAATCGTCCCATTTTTGTGGTTTGATAACCAAGCCGAAGACGCAGCTCATTTTTATGTTTCCGTATTTAAAAATTCGACGATTGAAAATGTCACTCGATTTACCAACGAGGAAGGTCTTGACCAAGTGATGTCTGTTACGTTTAATCTTGATGGTCAAGAGTTCTACGCAGTAAATGGTGGACCTGTATTCACTTTCTCTCCGGCGATTTCCTTCTTCGTTAATTGTGTCGATCAAGAAGAAGTAGATCGACTGTGGAATCAGTTATCTGTAGGCGGTGAGCAACAACAATGCGGTTGGTTGAAAGATAAGTATGGTATTTCCTGGCAAATCATTCCGAGCGTGCTGGGAGAATTATTGGCTGATGAGGATCCGGTGAAAGCACAAAAAGTGATGGAAGCGATGCTTTCAATGAATAAAATCGATATTAGTGAATTACGAAAAGCATACCAATCTGAATAGTCAACAATATCTCAAGAAGGCATGGGTCCGATTCCCATTCCTTTTTTGTTGGTCACTCACTGATCAATCCGTGATATTATTTGGAAACTATGCTATAGTTACAATGCTAAAATAGTGAGTCAGATTCAACAAGATCATCAAGGAGAAACAACATGGAAATGGCAAAAGTAATACTTAAAAAAGGTGAAGGTCGAACGATCAGTGCCGGCGGAGCGTGGATATTTGACAATGAGATTGATCATATCGAAGGAGACTACACGAACGGAGATCTTGTCAGTGTACAGGCGTTCAATGAACACCGTCTTGGGACTGGGTTCATCAATACTCTATCGAAAATAACGGTTCGAATGATGAGCCGAAAACCTGATCAATTGATTGATGACAAGTTCATCGAGATGCGTGTCAGAAATTGTGTCGATTATCGAAAACATACGATCGATATGCATAGTTGTCGGTTGATTTTCGGAGAAGCAGATTTTCTTCCGGGAATCGTTATCGATAAGTTTTCCGATGTTTTAGTGGTTGAATCATTGGCCCTTGGTATCGATCGTTTCAAACTTCAGATTGTCGAAGTTCTGAAGAGAATACTAGCTGAAGAAGGGATGCCGATTCGGGGGGTTTATGAGCGCAGCGATGCTAAAGTAAGAACACTTGAGGGACTGGAAAGAGTTAAAGGATTTATCGGCGAACCGTTTGATACTAAAGTTCAAATCGAAGAAAACGGTGTCAAATACATCGTCGATGTTGAAGAAGGGCAGAAGACCGGGTATTTCTTGGATCAAAAGAATAACCGTGCAGCAATTCAACCTTTGTGTAAGGGAGCCCGTGTTTTGGATTGTTTCACTCATACCGGATCCTTCGCACTGAATGCCGGATTAGCCGGAGCCAAATTTGTGTTGGGCGTGGATGCTTCTGAATTAGGAATTGATCAAGCAAAAGAAAATGCGAAACTGAATAGTTTGGGAAAAACCGTACTGTTTAAGTGCGATGATGTGTTTGATTTGTTGCCGGAATTGGAACGTAAAAAAGAAATATTCGATGTGATCATTTTGGATCCACCGGCCTTTACTAAATCTAAAAATTCATTAAAGAATGCGATTAAGGGATATAAAGAAATCAATTATCGTGCGTTAAAACTGATCGAAGACGGAGGTTATCTGGCAACCTGTTCTTGTTCCCACTTTATGACTCCGGAGTTGTTTGCTAAAACGATCCAAGAAGCAGCGAAGGATGCCAAGAAGCGACTGCGTCAGGTAGAATATCGTACACAAGCAGCCGATCACCCAATCTTATGGGCAGCCGACGAATCATATTATTTGAAGTTCTTTATTTTTCAAGTTTGCGACGAAAAATAACTGACAAGATTATTCTATTCAGAACCGGAGAAGTGAGTGCTCACACTTCGGTTTTTTTGGTTGATTTAATGTTCATCGAAATATATTAACTTGATTTTTATGATACAATAATTGAAACAACGAGGTAGAATAATGGAAAACACTCTTATCAACGAAGGCTACGAAATCAACGAATACGTTACGGGCTTTTGGACCATCAAAGAAACAGGTGTTCGTACTTTTTTGGTTGAAGGTACGCAGCGCTCGATGTTGGTCGATACAGGTTTCGGGAAGGGTGATTTAAAATCAACGGTTGAAGGATTAACACCGCGACCGATCTTTCTTGTCAACACACATGCCGATCATGATCATGTAGGTGGTAATAAACAATTCGGTATTACATATATGGACCCAAAAGAAACCGATTATTATCTGGGACATAATCTAAATGATATCGCTATGATGATTCCAACCCATGAAGGACAGCTTTTCGATCTGGGCGGTCGAACATTCGAAGTGATTGATATCCCTGGACATACACCGGGATGTATTGCCTTATTAGATCGAGAAAACCGAATCTTGATCAGCGGAGATAGTCTTTCATTGAATCCGGTATTTATGTTTGGAACTGAGAGAAATCTTAGTAATTATATTGAAAGTATGCGTAAACTGGAAAGATTAAAAGATGCATTTGATACAATATGGCCTTCGCACGGCGATGGACCTTTGGAACCAAGTTTAATTCATGAATATATCGAAGCGGCAGAACTTCTGCTTGCGGGAAAATTAGCGGGGTTTGAGCCGGAAAGAGACTTACCTTGTCTACAATATCGGTATGGAAGAGCTCAGTTTTTCTATTAAAGTAACAGATGGACACTCGCTGTACCAGGTCGGAGATAAAGATGCCGGTATTAACCAATCAACAAGCACGTCGCTTTATTCTTTTGAAACAAGGGCTGATCGGAGATTATCGATTTACAGGTAAATCAGGAATACTTGATTTCGTAAAACAAGCCGGATGTATACAATTTGATCCAATCGATGTGTGTGGAAAGAATTCGGAACTAGTTCTGCAATCAAGGATTCACGGAGTGACTAAACAAATGCTTTTTGATTTATTGTATGCAGATCGACTATTGATCGATCACTTTGACAAGAATCTAGCCATTATCAGCACGGATGAGTGGAAGAACTTCACTCGGGTCCGTGATGAACATCGAGAGTATCATTCAGGTCACAGTGAGATTGATGAAATTATCGAAGAAATCGGCGTTACGATTCACGAAAAAGGATATGTTTCTTCTAAAGACCTACACTTCGATCAACGTTTGACTTGGGATTGGGGACAGAACTCTAAAATCGCGCGCGCAGCATTAGAAATCATGTACGCAAGCGGTGATCTTGTCATTCATCACAAAAAAGGATCCGTTAAATATTATGCTCTTATCGAAGATACCTTTGGTGAAAACTTCCGACTTGTTTATGAGCCTTTCAACATCGAACTTGAGTATACGAAGTGGAGATGTTTGCGAAGAATATCAGCAGTAGGACTCTTATGGAATAAGCCATCTGATGCATGGTTGATGATACGGAATATGAAATCAGATCAACGCACACTGATTTTTAATGAGTTGATCGATGAAAAGAAGATCATTGAACTATCAGTTATCGGAATCAAAGAAAAATTATATTGTGTCACGGAAGATGAAGAATTACTTCAAAGAACCTTGTCTGATGAAATGCTTGTCCATCGCACTGAGTTGATTGCACCCTTGGATAATATGATTTGGGATCGAAGATTGATCCGCGAGATCTTCAACTTTACCTATACGTGGGAAATTTATATGCCTGCAGAAAAGCGAAAATATGGTTATTATGTGCTTCCGATTCTCTCCGGTGAACAGTTTATCGGCCGTATCGAACTTATCAGAGACAAAAAAAATAAGAAAATGACACTTAAAAATATTTGGTTTGAGCAAGGTGTTCAGTTGACACAACAACTCAAAGTGGATCTCGAAGCGTGTTTGAGACGATTTACAACGTTCAATGAATGTGAGGATATCGAGTTAGGCAAACTCTTTTCAAAGTAATACAAATAAAAGGAGGGTGTAAAATGCGGAAAACAAACATTTGGTCAGTTATGATAATGATCCTGTTTTTAGTTGTGGGTTGTTCAACTAGCTCGACTTTATATCAACCTGATCCAAGTATGAAGAAACCATCTTTAGGAAGTGGAAAACCACTTTTGAAAGATTTTCGTCATCCTGAAAAAGAATTTGATTTGATCGCGGATCGATTGAGTAAGATGACCTTGGATGAAAAGATCGGTCAATTGATTATTACCGGTATATATGGAACAACGATAACTGAGCGAACACGTCAACTGATACTTGAAGAAAAAATCGGAGGTATCCTCTTATTCGGAAGAAATATAACGGATTCGACGCAACTCTTGAAGTTGATCAATTCGATTAAAAACGCAAATACATCAAATAAAATTCCATTATTTGTGTCTGTCGATGAAGAGGGTGGGCGTGTAAGCAGAATGCCAATCGAACTTAACGACATGCCTAGCTTAAAGAAAATAGGTCTATTGAATAATCCGCAAGTTGCTTATAAAATAGGAACGATCCTAGCAAAAGAACTCAATCTATTTGGATTTAACATGAATTTCGCACCGGTACTTGATATCAACAGTAATCCTAGTAATCCTGTTATCGGAGATCGTTCTTTCGGATCCTCTTTTGAACTTGTCAGTGAACTAGGAGTACAGATGATGAAAGGGATACAATCGCTCGGAGTGATTCCGGTTGTAAAACATTTCCCCGGACATGGCGATACTGTGACTGATTCCCATGTAGGACTTCCAATCATCAACCATTCACTAGAACGGCTCAACTCATTTGAATGGGCACCCTTCAAATCAGCTATTGATGCCCAGGCTGACGCGATGATGATCGCCCATATGTTACTAACCAAGATCGATCCTGTTTATCCGGCTTCACTTTCCCATACGATTATCAGTGATCTATTAAGAAATCAATTGGGATTTAATGGTGTTGTAATTACCGATGATTTGACGATGGAAGCCATAACCGCTACCTTCAAATTGGGTGATGCAGCCATCAAGTCGCTAAACGCTGGAGTTGATATATTACTTGTCTGTCACGGGGAAGACAGTACGATTTCTGTTGTGAATGCGATCCGTCAAGCGATTGCGAACGGGACACTTTCGATGACACGAATCGATGAAAGTGTAACGCGCATATTGACGTTAAAACAAAAGTATCTTCTTAACAATAACACAATTGAATCGATCAATGTTCAGGAAGTAAATGCAGAAATCGATCGTTTGAGTACTGATTTTAGAAAATAACTATTTTATGTTTAAGTGAAATTCTATATAATAAAAACTAAGAATACAGTCTTATTCAACGTTACAAAATAGTGATGGCAGCATGTTGATGAAATGTGTTCGTTTATCAAGAATAGGGGAAATGAAATGATTAGAAAAGTTCGGTTGCAAGATGCAGATGCCATCGCAAAGATATACAAATATTATGTAGAAAATACAGCCATCACATTTGAACTGGTGGTTCCAACGGCGGCAGAAATAGAATCACGGATTCAAAAGATAAGTGAAAAGTATCCTTATCTGGTCTATGAAGTGGAAGGTAAAGTAATCGGTTATGCGTATGCCGGTTTATTCAAAGAACGCGAAGCTTATCGATTTTCAACTGAACTATCCATTTATTTCGATCACGAACTGCGCGGAAAAGGATATGGGAGAGAGATTACCAAAGCCTTACTGAATGAATTGAAATCTTATGATTACTGTACAGCCGTGGTTTGTATCACTTTACCGAATGAACCGAGCCAGAAACTGTTTGAGTCACTCGGTTTCGAATATTCAGGAGTACTCAAAAATGTTGGCTATAAATTCAATGAATGGTTAAGTATCATTTACTATACGCTTCCAATAAAAGAGTATAAGTAAAACAACAAGTTTCGATCATTATCCACATTGTGATGATGATAGTGAATGAATGCCTTTATAGAATGATTGAACGCTTCGACTAACAAGAAAATAATAAACCTTATTTCGATTAATCAGTAAAATCCGGGGGGAACGATATTATGAATGAAATACTCTACAGACAGATAATACTAAAATCCGAAACCGGCTACTCTTATCAAAAAATAATTGTTGATCAGCAAGGGATTCCCTGCGATTATGAGTTTCTTGAGGTCAATTCTGCATTTGAAAAATATACGGGGCTCGATCATTCGGATATTGTGGGTAAAAGAGTCAGTGAAGTTTTGCCGAATATAAAAACAGAAGAATTTAACTGGATAAAAATCTATGGTGACGTTGCGTTAAACGGAGGAGAAGTTAAGTTTGAACAGTATTTCAAACCCTTAAACCGCTGGTATCGTGTTTCGGCTTACTCAACAGAAAAGTTCTATTTTACGACTCTTTTTACGGACATAACAAATGAAAAAGAACAGTTCAGCGAATTGAATAGTTTTTTTGATTTTAGTTTAGATATGATGTGTATCGCTAATAAAAGCGGGAAGATTCTAAAGACAAACAAGAAATGGAGAGACATTTTAGGTAATCAATTTGAAAACTTCGGGCGAAGTGGATTCGCTAAATTGGTTCATCCGGAAGATGTGGATGCTTTCTTAACGGATATTGAACAAGTTATTAAATTCGGTGATCTTGAAAAAGTTGAGACAAGAATCAATTGTTTAGATGGTCGATGCCGAGATTTCGTTTGGCAAGCTCACACTAAAAACAACTTTATCTACATTCAGGCTGAAGATGTCACAGAAAGTAAAATACTTACGAAGCAAGTTGAAATCAAAGAGAAAATGCTTTTAGCTGTTTTTGAGTTCTCACAGTTACTTTTATTAAATGTCGACTATAACGAAGTTTTACCTCATGGATTGGAAATGATCGGTAAGGCAACCAATGTCGATCGTGTCTATTATTGGGAGAATAGTTATATTATTGAAGATGACCAGTGGTACAGCAGTCAAAAATTTGAATGGTGTAAAGATGGAACAAGTGCCCAAATCGATAACGTAGAACTTCAGAATATTCCATTTTATTTAATGGATGGATTTATCCAACCGATGATTGAAGGCGAATTATTTACCTCACTAATTAAAAACATGGACGACGGCAACGCAAAAACAACACTAGAAAATCAGGAAATCCTTTCAATTTTAGTGCTACCTGTATATGTGAATGGTTTTTTTCATGGGTTTGTTGGGTTCGACGATTGTAGAACAGAAAAAATATGGGAAGAAAATGAAGTGTCACTTCTCAAATCCTTTGCTTTATCGCTATCAAAAATGATAGAAAGAAACATGATGATAGCTGAATTAGATCAGATAAGAAACAGAATCGATCAATACAACTTATAATAAAAACAATAGATACTATTGTCCATAGTAAGTATTTGGATTTCTAGATACAATAAAAACAACTTATAGCTTTTTCAAACATAAATACAAGAATCCTTAATTAATGATAATTGAGAAGCAAAAAAGGATGAAATCAAACCAATATATTGTTGGTTTATTTTAAGTATATATATTTGATCTAAGGAAACATAAGATAGTTATTAAGAGCCGATTTTCGGCCATAGACTCAGATCACATTGGTCAAGCAGATTACTCCCTGTACACAACATGGTTCCATCTTTTCGAAGACCGATCGTATGATAACTTCCGGCTGCTACAGCTACAACATCTGTCCAGCCAGCCACATTAAGTTGGAAATCCCCATTGTTACCAACGGCGATGACGGTACCATCACTTTGTATTCCAACAGTTGAAAGGTATCCGGCTGCAATCATGGAAATTCCGGTCCATGTCGACGTATTGAGTTGACCGACGGAATTATTGCCGATGGCAATAACCGTTCCATCGGCTTTAAGTCCGACAGAATGAGTGCTTCCGGCAGCTATAACGACGATATTTCGCCAATCACTAACGTTGCAAACACCCCATGGATTATCGGTCGAAACACACACAACTGTACCATCCGATTTTAATCCGAGTGCATGGAATGTACCCACTGAGATGGCGATAATATTATTCCATGTACTTACATCCCAAGAAATGTTTGTATCCCAACTACCTATTATGGTTCCATCTTTTTTTAAACCCATTACTGTGTGACTTCCGGCTGAAATTGCCATTATATCTTTCCAACCATCAAAGTTAAATAAATCGAGTGGGTTATTACCTGCAACAACGACGGTTCCATCATCATGAAGTCCTACGGTAAAAAAAGTACCAGCTTCAACAGCAACAATATCTTTCCAATCACCAACATCCAATTGATTGTACTTATTAGAACCGGCTTTTGCGACTTTGCCATTTGACCTCACACCAACGGAGTGGGCACCT
>JBBRCP010000045.1:0-13485 GCA_038204785.1 Erysipelotrichales bacterium | reverse complement strand
TCAGGAAAAACTGATGGTATTCCTTCAGAAAACAAAAGACTCCATTGTATCATTGACCAACCGAAGTGTGAAAATGCAGAATCTGTTGACGATATAAGGATTTCAGAATCATTAGGTCCTTATCTACAGAATTACACCATTCGAAATAGTAGTTATGTGATTCTTATTCCACCATTTTTATAAGATTTTTGTGATTTTTAAATTCTTGATTTCAACTTTGAATAGGACACCGTTATCATAGTACCGAACATCAAAAGAGAAATGACGTTTCGCATCTGCGGGTAATGATGCACTGAGGGGATAAGAGGCAACTTCAGTTCCAGCAACTTTGTAGGTCAACTTGTTATCTTTGATGATGATCGTGTGCTTCACAAATTCACTTCCATTGATTCCTGCTAATTTCCCTTCCGGATCTAATTTGAAATCGCCATTGAGTTTATAGACCATTCCCTTGATTCCACCCGACTCCCAACCATAAAATCCTTGAACTCCGATTAATGGTTCAATATTATCGATAGTTGTAAATCCACCCATTCTTTTCGCCGTGGCCGGTGCCCAAAAGAAAGCCGGACCCACATAAGCCAACTGAGTCGAAACTGTTCCGCGCATTTCAAATTCTACTTGTGTATTGTTGATAGGATATTCTTTTATCGTTTCGATGTAGTCTTCGGTATATGTATTATTACCTGTTCCCTCATAATATAGAGTATTGTTTTTGATTGACCATAGGGAATCTCCTGTTTCAACGAGAGGCACAGAACTACCGGTTCCGTTTATCATCTTTACTTCCGTCCATTCACTTCCGACATTCGTAGAATCAGCTCTGATGAATGAGTCCTCAATCAATAAATTCGGATCGATTTTAATTTCATCGTCTTTCTTCGCATCATCGTTCTTCTTGACGGATGAGCAGCCAGTTATCAAAAGAATAGCAATAAGTGAGATGGTTAACTTCTTTAGTGATTTCATTTTGATTGCCTCCGGATCGAAATGATCAATACCTATAATTATAATAGTAAACGCGACGCTCTTTAGAAGATAGTAGCAAACTAGTTGCGAAAATTCAAGTGGAATATAAATAAGATAATACGGATGAATTCGAGTGAGAATTTACACTAAAAAAGCGCATCCATATGATAGTTGCGCTTTTCTATTTGATTGAAAAAATTATTTATTTAAGGTTGCTTTAACAAGTTCCAAGACTTCTTCAGAAGTACTCTTATTTAATGCTTCAGCGGCCATCACTTTCATTTCAGCATAGCTGAGTGAGCGGATCATTTTACGCGTCTGAAGAATACTTGAAGCCGACATTGAGAATTCATCCAAACCTAAACCCAAGAGCAACGGAGCAGCAAGTTCGTCACCCGCCATTTCTCCGCACATTCCACACCATTTACCTTCTTTATGTGCACCGTCAATCGTTAATTTGACTAGACGCAAAATAGAAGGATTCAACGGTTGATAAAGATAGGATACTTTTTCCGACATACGATCGGCAGCCATCGAATACTGAATCAAATCGTTGGTACCGATACTGAAGAAATCTGCTTCTTTTGCGAACTGATCAGCTAAGATTGCGGAAGCCGGAATCTCAACCATCATACCGATCTGGATATCCTCAGCGACTTTCACGCCTTCTTTCAGTAAATTGGCTTTCTCGTCCATCGTAATTTCTTTAGCGGCTCTGAATTCATCAAGTGTCGCAATCATCGGAAACATGATGCAGAGTTTACCAAAGACACTAGCACGTAGTAAGGCACGTAATTGGGTACGGAAGATATCGGTGCGGTCCAAACAGAGTCGAATTGCACGATACCCCAAAAACGGGTTCATTTCTTCGGGAATCGGAAGATACGTCAGTTTTTTATCACCGCCGATATCAAGTGTGCGTACAACAACCGGACGTTTGCCCATCTTTTCTAGAACTTTCTTATAGGCGATAAACTGTTCTTCTTCAGTTGGTAATTGTTGCGCATCCATATATAAGAATTCGGTACGATAGAGGCCTACACCTTCACCTCCGTTATTAAGAACACTTTCAACATCATTCGGAGTTCCGATGTTTCCGACTAGTTCAACATGATGTCCGTCGGTTGAAACACTTTCTGCGTTTTTCATTACTTTTAAACTAGCTTTCAATTCTAAGAAATCGTCAGCTTTAAGTTGGTAGTGTTTGATTTCAGCCTGCGTAGGATTTACGATTACGACCCCTTCCAAAGCATCGAGAACGATCAGATCACCATGATTGACACTCTCCAATAAACCATTGATACCGACAACTGCCGGGATCTCAAGACTTCTCGCCATAATAGCACTATGGGAAGTACGTCCGCCGACGGCAGTCGCAAATCCTTTGGTGAACTTTTTATTTAATTGAGCCGTATCGGAAGGTGTCAAATCGTTGGAAACGATAATCGTCTCTTCGTCGATCAAGCTCAAATCAGGAATTATTTTATTTAAAAGATGGCATTTGATACGGAAAGATACATCTTTGATATCTGCTGCCCGTTCGCGGAAATAAGCATCTTCCATTGATTCGAACATTGAAATAAACATGTTTCCCACTTCATTCGCTGCGTAGTCTGCGTTCACTTTCTCATTTTTGATCATTTCTTCCATCTGACCCGTAAATTCAGGATCACTGGTGACCATTAGATGAGCATCGAAAATCGCTAAATCATCATCGGAAAGTCTTCCAACGGCTTTCTTTTGAATCATCTTGATATCTTTTTGTGTTTTTTCAATTGCTGCACGGAAACGTACTAATTCAACTTCAGGATCCGCTTCTTTACGAGTGATTTCTAAGACCGGTTGTTCGAGTTTGTAAGCTTTAGCCATAACTACGCCTGATGATGCCGCGATTCCTTTTAACATTGTGTTCTCCTATTTTTTCTTTCTTTCGATTAAATTGATGACATCCTGAATCGTATGCAGATTCATGAGTTCGTCATCCTCAAATACGATATCCAACTTTTCTTCGGCTGCCAATATCACTTCCACAAGATCCAGTGAATCAAGTCCTAGTTCTTTCATGGTAGCTTCGGGAACGATTTTATCGGTGTAGCGGATTTTTTCTGTAATAATCATACGCAATAAGTCGAGTGTTTCCATACGCACCTCCCATTGATTATGATACCATTTTTTACTCGTGTAAACAACGGATAAATTTGTCCATAGATTGTTGTTTCAATCGATAATAAGTGGTTTTACAATAGAATTCCATCCACCAATTTTTAGCCGGTCGCTCAACAAAATCATTGTACATAATCCGATATGATTCCGCATCTAATGTTCCCAATGCCTCATCAATCGTGAATACATACGCTAATTCCATTGGATTTACTTGTGCTTCCCCTACCTCACACCACTGCATGCTAAACCTCAATCGTCGTTGTACCGAATGATATTGTGAAAAATGGTACTCGAGCAACTCTTCTTTCTCTTTGAACGTAAGTTCGTGTTTCATGATGATACCTCAGTTTCTGCTTTCGCAGATATCAATGCTTTTCCTTGAATATTTCGCTAAAACATAAAAAAACTCTGAATCCGATGGAATCAGAGCTAAGTTTAGTTATCTTCAAGCGCTTTCTGCTTTTGGTTTTTTATGACTTTCAAGCGTGTGAATTCTTCGCGTTCTTTTTCTTCCAGTGCATCACTGATGTATTTCACTTCAGCCTGTAATGATGGAATAACGATATTTCGCAATGCATTAGCACGTTTTTGTGTTTTTTGGATGGAGCGTGCCAACCGGAAAACACTATTGTCGATCTCCGCCAACAGAACGGTCATTTTTTTTGCATCGATGAATTTAATACTGGCTTCATCCAATTTGGAATTACTTTCATCAAATCCGTATTCGAATGTCAATTCACTTTCTTCTAAACGAACATTGGGAATTTCAACTCCCATGACACTTCGGTATACAACTTTAACACCATTCTCGGGACTGATACTGTTGGCAATCTGCGTAACCACACCCAATGAGATATTGGCCTGTTGCAATGAAATATACGCTTGTGCATAGGTTTCAGTGATTTCGGTACGAAGGTATTTCACCTTATCAACCAAAAGCATCATTTCACGTATCAACACATTTCGTTTGCGATCCATCAGATCATAGCCGAGTTTAGCGAGTTGAAGACTTTTCTTCGTGGCGATCAGATTACCCTTGGTCGGGGAAATATGTGTGACAGCCATATTAGTTCTTCCTTAAAACGGCATCCAGCTTGCCACCTTTTAACGCCATGAAATGGGCTACTGAACGGTCGCGATCATGATATTCGACGATCAGATCCGTGGAAATTCGGTCAAGCTCGTTTTTAGGCAGAAGCGATAATAAACTCCATCCCAGATTAAGCGTCTCTTCAATTTCACGATTCACGGTATAACCTTGACCGATATAGTATTCTTCAAACAAACGTCCAAAGGCCATATATTTGCGATCGATTTCAGACAATTCTTCTTCACCGATAACAGAAGCTAAAGCACGGGCATCCTGAACTTTCGCATAACATGCGAATAACTGGGTGCTAAGTGAACTGTGGTCTTTACGTGTATACCCTTCACCGATGCCGTCCTTCATCAGACGAGACAATGACGGAAGTACTCCGATCGGAGGATAAATTCCGACTTGCGCTAAATTTCGATCTAACACGATCTGGCCTTCGGTAATATAACCGGTCAAATCTGGGACCGGATGAGTGATGTCATCATTTGGCATCGTCAAAATCGGAATCTGCGTGACGGAACCTTCTTTGCCATCAACAATTCCGGCTCTTTCGTACAATGATGCAAGATCAGAGTATAGATAACCCGGATATCCTTTACGGCCCGGGATCTCTTCTTTGGATGAACTAAATTCACGTAGGGCTTCACAATAGGAAGTGACATCCGTCATAATAACAAGAATGTGCATTCCTTGATCGAATGCCAGATATTCGGCAACTGTCAGTGCGCAACGCGGAGTAAGAATACGTTCAATGATTGGATCGTTGGATAAGTTTAAAAACATTACTACTTTTTCCATAACACCGGTTTCTTCAAATGAACGTTTGAAAAAGTCAGCAACATCATTTTTAACACCCATCGCAGCGAAGACGACACCAAACTTCTTACCTTCATTCTTAGCGATGTTCGCTTGACGAACAATCTGTACAGCTAATTGATTATGCGGAAGTCCGCTACCGGTAAAGATCGGCAGTTTTTGACCGCGGATAAGCGTATTTAATCCATCGATCGCTGAAATGCCGGTATTAATATAATTTCGTGGGTACTTACGACAAACAGGGTTCAATGAACGACCGTTGATGTCTGCACTTTTCAAGGCATAGACTTCCCCGAGTCCATCGATTGGTTTACCTGCGCCATTAAATACTCGACCCAGTATTTCAGGTGAAAGACTGATTTCCATGGGGTGTCCCAACAGTTTTGTTTTTGTGTTGGTTTTGGATAAACCACTGGTTCCTTCGAATACTTGAATGACAGCTCTTTCGCCTTGAATCTCAACAACACGTCCAAAACGAGTTGTTCCGTCATCGATGGCGATTTCAACCACTTCTTCAAATCCAACATCTTTAACATTATCCAAGACAATCAAAGGTCCTTTGATTTCTTTTAATCCAACAAATTGAAGGCTCATCGGTACACCTCCTACAATACGCCGGCCAGAGCGTTGTCAATCTTCTGATAATAAATATCCAGAAGTTCGAGTTGACTGTTTGGCACGTCATATTTGATTTTGATCAATTCATCGAAAATACCGGTTTTTAAAACCGCATTGATCGTACGGTGGGTAGCGAGTACTTTAACGCACTCTTCATTCAGATACGAGATAAGTTGAAGCATTTTAAATTGCTTTTCAAACGGGACATAGGTATCTTCCGGATGGAAAGCGTTCTGTTGAAGAAATCCGACACGGATGACACGTGCAATTTCAAGTGTTAACTTCTGATCATCAGGTAAAACATCCGAACCGATCAGTTTAACGATTTCCATCAATTGCGTTTCATCATGCAGAATACTCATCATTTCAGCCCGTAACGGAATAAACTTCCGATCAACATTGGCATCATACCATTTCTTCAAATCATCGAGATATTCGCTATAACTGATATTCCAGTTGATGGCAGGAAAATGACGCGCATACGCTAACGATTTATCAAGTGCCCAAAAGCAGCGCACGAAACGTTTTGTGTTTTGCGTGACCGGTTCGGAAAAATCAGCACCCTGCGGCGAAACAGCTCCGATAATGGTCACTGATCCGATGGAATGATTCAGATTTTCTACATAGCCGGCACGTTCATAAAAAGCCGAGATACGTGACGGTAAATAGGCAGGGAAACCCTCTTCTGCCGGCATTTCTTCAAGTCGTCCGGAAATTTCGCGGAGTGCTTCCGCCCAACGCGATGTACTATCTGCCATGACAGCAACATGGTAACCCATATCACGGTAGTATTCAGCTAGGGTGATTCCTGTATAGATACTTGCTTCACGTGCCGCTACGGGCATGTTTGACGTGTTAGCAATCAAAACAGTACGATCAGTCAATGGCTTATGCGACTTCGGATCCACGAGTTCTGCGAATTCTTCCAGTACCTGAGTCATTTCGTTACCGCGTTCGCCGCAACCGACATAAACGATGATATCCGCATCACACCATTTAGCTAACTGATGTTGTGTCATTGTTTTACCGGCACCGAATCCACCCGGTACGGCAGCTGCTCCGCCTTTAGCGATCGGGAAGAAAGTGTCAATTACACGTTGACCGGTAATCAGAGGAATTGAGATAACTTGCCTTTTTAACACAGGTCGAGCTTGTCGAATCGGCCACTTTTGAACCATTGTTATTTCATGTTCCATACCAAAACTATCCTTAACTTTTGCTAAGACATCATTTAATGTATGGTTTCCGTTGGTCGAAACAAAAGTAACTTCACCGCTTAATCCGACGGGAATCATAAATCTGTGTTCAATCAGTGATGTCTCCGGACAAGTTGCGAAGATCTCACCGCCGGTGACGGCTGTACCTGTTACCATTTTAAAGGTAACATCCCAACCTATTTCTTCATCCAACGTTGCGATACCGCGCCCTTCGGTTACATACATTCCATATAATTTCGCCATTTCTCTTAATGGTCGTTCGATTCCATCGAAGATATTCGTTAAGATGCCGGGACCAAGTGTTGCGCAAAGTGGCGAACCGCTTGGAATAACAGGTTCACCGACTTTTAATCCGGTTGTAGATTCATACACTTGAATTGTTGTATATTTATCGTCAATACCGATAACTTCACCCAAGAGCTCTTTGTTACCGACATAAACCATTTCAAGCATTTGGAAAACAGTTGCCTCTTTTATTTTGACAACTGGTCCGTTAATCGAATAGATGACATTTTCATTCAATGGATTTCACCTCTTTCTTCCTAAAGAACCAGCTGCGAATGAGCAAAGAACCATTCGCGTTGCGATTGTAATAATGAGTCCAATGTGCGATCCATTTCCAAGCGATGGTTTTCACTGATCAAAACAAACCCACCGATCGTAATAAACTCTGACACAACGATTGCGAATGATACATCGCTTTCAACCAACAACTTTTCAAACATTTGTTGGTCGACAGTACGAATTTTAATGGTTGCTTTACCGAGTTCTCCCTGCTTGTTAGCCGTGTTTAACTGTTCAAGACACCATGTTTTATACTCACTTTTTTCCGTAAAAGCGATAAGATCATCTCTGACTTCTACAAATAGTTCATTAACTAATTGTGCACGTCGCTCTAAAAGATCACGTTTCACTTTCCACTTGGTTTGCGATTCATTTTGAATCAGGTTATTTTTCAAATCAGAAAGTTCTTGTTCAATAAAAACGGCTGTTTCTTCTTCAGCTTTTTTACGAATCTGATCAAGGATCAGATTACGTTGTAGCTCCATGTCGAATTGCATCGAATGAAGCTTTTCTTGTGCATTGTTATAGATTTGTGCGGATAATGTCTCCGCGATGATTTCTTTTTCCACTTGATTTACCTCAAATCTTGATGCCGATGGCTTCACTTATATACTTATCAATCGTTTCACCGATCTTTGCAGATCCGTGCCGATCAGGGATTTCAACGATCAACGGTCTTTGTAGGTTCAGTTTCTTCTCGGTGATCACTTCCGGACAAGTACTGATGCAAAGAGTCGTCATTAAAACAATCGCAATCTCAGGATTGCTTATCGCATCGTCTAATTCATGCAGTACTTCCTGTCTGGTATGAGCAACTACACCCTCGATACCGGACAAACGCATGCCCATCTGGGTATCAGTATTGTCGCTGATCAAAAAGAATTTCATTTTAAAACCAGCTTTCTTAAAGTTTGTTGATGATCAAAATAGAGATCAATAGACCATAGATTGCTACACCTTCGGCCAGAGCAACGAAGATCATTGCTTTACCGAAGTTTTCAGGGTTTTCACTGATAGCTCCAATTGCGGCGGGTGCAGCTGCAGCAACCGCAAATCCGGCTCCTAAACAGGAGAAACTGGTTGATATGGCAGCCGCGATAAAGCCCATACCCTGTGCGTTGGTTCCAATAACACTCGTTACTGCTGTAGCTGTTTCTGCATTAGCAATCAATCCGTTAACTTGGAAAACAAGGACCCCTAAGAAAGCAGCTGCAAAGAAACAAATCTGCATAACAACTCGCATTTTAGCGTTTTTCGCGGTTACTTTACCGCTTAAGATTGGAATAATCGGAAGTGAAATCAGCGCAATGATGGCCAATGGGGCGAATACTTCGAATAGTGTTAACATGTGTTTTTCCTCCAGTTAATAGTTTTCAATCGTTGTCGGGACATATTTCTTGCCTCCGCCTTCGAAATAACGGCTAAACATTTCATAATATTCTAAACGAAGCGTCTGAATACCGACAATCAATCCTTCTAAAGCCATTACGAGAATATTTCCTAGGACCAAAACCACGAAACCGGCATTACCCGTCATTTCTTTTAAGGTCATGACCACTACCATCATACCGGCATGACTGAGAATGAACCCGCCTACCCGTAAAAATGACATCGTATTTGTGACGAAACTCAACAAGACTTCGAAGAGTTCAAAAGCACTCTCTGTCATATATCCACCCCAACCTTCATGTGGCGTAACTGCCAATTTATTGATGAGGTTCTTTAACGGAACACTGAATAGTATACTGACAAGCGGTAAGATCACGAGAAGACCGATCGTCACCGGATTGGCTACTTTGATACCAAAACCAACTTGCAGTGCAGCACCGAATACGATCGAACCATAGAAGATAAATCCAGCTAAACCATTTTGTGAGAACAGTGCTTCTCCGATATTCTTCTTGCGTAATTGATTGATCACATTGATCAAGATTGAGGTTAATATTAGGAATGCTCCCAGTGAGATGGCGCTGAGTAACAACGGCATCGTACTTGCGGAATTCAATACTTCGATCGGTTTGCTGATCATATGGAATACTGATACATACATTGGCGTCAGTAGTTCTTCATAACCGAAGACCGAACCGTAGAATGTCCCGAATGCCATTGAGAACAATCCTAATCGAACTGCCACATCACCGAGTCTCATCTTTTTATATTTACCCAGTAAATACCCACCGATGACTAGCACAAAGCCTTGTCCTAAATCACCAAACATGATACCGAATAATAACGAATACGTGATTGCCAGATAGAACGTCGGATCGAACTCACCGTAATGAGGAAGTCCATACATTTCCACAAACATTTCAAATGGTTTTGCAAACCAGTTATTTCTCAGAACCGTCGGCGGTTCTAATCCTTCTTCGAGTCCGGCCGGAAAGTCTTGAATGATGACATCCTGCATTTCACCGAACATCGTTTTAAATTTTTTCACTCGTTTATTAGGAACGAATCCGGTAATGACACACTCCGATTCGAAAAGCGCGATGTATTTATAGAATTTTCGCACATCTGAGCTATGTTTAACATACCCATAGATCTGTCCAAGTTCAGATTCACAATCAAAGACCAATTGCTGTTCATCGATCTTAGGAATCGCAATCGGTTCGAAGAAAAGCGAATCAAACAGTGAAGCAACATCTTTTTTTGCTTCATTCAATGTGATATACATGATCCACGCATAATGAGCGTTTTTTGTCAGAATCGACGAGACAAAACGTTTTTCTTCGTGTACGGTCAACTTCGTAAGACTACTGATTGGTAGACGACCGAAATTAACACTGGTATATTTTGTGGAATTCAATGCATTGATATCATACTCACGTAATAGTACCAATGCTTCTTTGTCTTCTTTGTTCAAGGATGACTGATTCATCAATTGTTCATTGATTTTTTCGTATTTACTTTCGACATCTGCAAGATAATTTTCAATTTCAGCATTGGTAAACGTCGTAACCCCATCAAATGCACAATGAATTTCTGAATGCAGACTATGCGAAACACTTTCGATGCGATTGAGATAATCCGCGAAAGTATTGTCTTCTTTCAGTAATTCACCACCGTTGCCTTCATTAATGACGTGACTGGCTAACTCCGCATGTAAATCACTTGAGGAGAAAGCAGTCAGTAGTATTTTTTCTATGTTTTCTTTGGAACCGGCTAACCGTAGTAGCCGCATTTTTTCAATGGCCATATTACACCTTCTTTTCTTAGTAAATCAAGAGCTTTGAAATTTTTTCTGCATCAACGTTATAACGTACACCTTCAATAATATCAATAATATTCTGCATTTCGATTTCCAATAAATTCAAATATGAAACCAAAATCAAATCTGCATTGTTTGAAAAATGAATTAAACGTTTGCTTAGATTGTATTGGATAGAATCAATATGATACTCAATGTAGATGAAATCTTTATGATTGATGAAGTTCTTGTAAGCGGAAGTACTCAATGCCTCTAAAAATGCATCTGCATCATACTTATCGATCCACTCATAAAGTGCCTTACGCGGAATTCGTTCGAAAGTCGGACTGATCAACTGCTTAATTTCTTCAGGGCTCGTATGATAGTATTTTTTTAATCGATATATTTTCGTGATATTATCCAATTCGATCTGTGTATCAAACAGCTCTATGATTTTAATTTTACTTTCACCTTTGAACTCTCGTTCAATGATCATATTTACCTGTACATGATAATAATTTTTTAGTGCCAGTTCACATAAAGTAAAGTCGACATCTTCTCCGTTTTTCGGACGTTGAGGTAATAGAACAGAATAATAAACAGTTGGTTTCAGCATCTCAAGTAACTGATCGTAATCGGTCACATTGACTAATTTGAGTATATCGAACGATGTATACTTACTCGCAAAGGTCGGCATCTGAGCAATCTGAGTCGAACGATCAGACTCATTAAAAGAGCGAATCGTTAATAAAATTTGTTTGATTTCAATTAACAATACGCCGTACTGATAGAAGTGACTTTTCGATGTATCTCCAAATCGGATAAGCTGCAGGAACTTCAAGAAAAAACTCTGACGTATCAGTATTTCGAGATGTCCGCGATGGATCGCTTGTTCGTTGATTCCAGAGAGTATATTCGAATAATCAGTTTCGTTTTTTAAATAAGCTGCTATCTCATTTACACTTCTTCTTCTAAGTAATTCTTGATAGTCGCTTTCAGTAAGTCTTTTACCATACATCGATTTTGCCTTTGCAGCCATCGCATTACTAGAAAATGAACCAGCCATGCCATCCACTCCTTTCCTGTAAGTTTATCGGGAAGTTAAACAGCGTTCGTAAATTTCTTTGCGCCAACCGTCACGGTTTTCCTTAAATTTATTCTCAAGTGTGATTAATGAATCCTGGTAACGTTCTTGGCCTTGTTCTTGCGCCTTTTTAAGTTGTGCTGCCAGTAACTCTTTTTCAACTTCAACATAATTTTTCGCCTTATTCCATACCTCTTCTTGGATCTTGTTCTTTTCTTGGTTCGCTGATTGAAGATTTTGCTTTACAGACTCTTCAGCCTCTTTGATCTTCATCTGAGCCTGTAAATCGGCTTCGATGATACGGCGGATGGTTTCTTCCAAATCGACACCTCCTTGAATGACATTCTCAAGTATACTCCTTACATTCACAGAATTCAAGTTGTTCGATTTTTCACAAACTCAAGTGAACTGTTGCTTTTATGGTAAAAAAAAGAGTTCAAATGAACTCTTTTCGATATCTTATAAATCTTCTTTACGATATTTAGCAATTTCCGGCGCATTGCCCCAAACAAAGTGCCCTTCTGAAATCTCGACCCATGACGGTTTATCGACTGAGTAATCATGTTCTTTTCCCGTATAAACAATCAGTTTCTTGGTGCGTTCATAAATTGGATCAGGCATCGGTACTGCCGAAAGCAATGATCGTGTATATGGATGCAGCGGATTCTTAAACAACTCTTCCGTTTCTGCTAGTTCAACGATCGTTCCTTTATGGATAACAGCAATTCGGTCAGATATGAAGCGTACGACCGATAAATCATGTGCTATAAACAAGTAAGTCAACCCTTTTTCATCCTGAAGCTTCTTTAAGAGATTCAGAACCTGTGCACGAATTGATACATCCAATGCTGAAATCGGCTCATCGGCTACGATAAGGTGCGGTTCCATAATTAATGCCCGGGCGATCCCGATACGTTGTCGTTGTCCTCCTGAAAACTCATGAGGATAGCGTGTCATATGTTCAGAAAGTAATCCTACTTCTTCCAGAGCGCGTTCAACTTTATTTTTGCGATCTTCTTCGTTTGCGTAATTTTTGAAATTGATCAAACCCTCAGAAACAATATAATCAACCGTAGCCCGTTCATTGAGCGAAGAGGCCGGATCTTGGAAAATCATTTGAATTTGCTGAATAATCTTCGCATCGTCTTCTTTTGATAATTTTCCGTTGATTCTCTGCCCTTTATAGAAAATATCGCCTTTTGAAGTCTCATTGATACGGACAACGGCACGTCCGATCGTCGTTTTACCTGAACCTGACTCACCGACCAAGGAAAAAGTTTCACCTTCATAGATATCGAAACTAATATTATCGACAGCCACGAATTTCTTCTTTTTGGCAACTTCAAAGGTTACCTGCAGATCCCGTATGGAAAGCAACACGTTATTTGACATGGTATTCACCTCCGATGGCTACTTTTTTAGAAATCTTATCATGCAGATCACGAATTTCCTCAGGCATTTCTGTCTTTGGTGCACGTGGATCTAAAAGCCAAGTCTTAGCGAAATGCGTTTCAGAAACTTGAAAGAATGGTGGTTCTTCCAGAAAATCAATCTTCATTGCGTATGGATTACGTTGTGCAAAGGCATCACCAACAACTTTGTTGTAAAGTGACGGAGGGGTTCCCGGAATCGAATACAGATGTTCACCCTTAATACCTAACTGCGGCAATGATGATAGTAGTGACCATGTATAAGGATGTTTGGAGTTATAGAAAATTTCTTCAACTGTACCATATTCAACGATTTGTCCACCATACATAACAGCCACTTT
>JBBRCP010000044.1:0-13848 GCA_038204785.1 Erysipelotrichales bacterium | reverse complement strand
GGTACGACTGTTTCAAATAATAGATTATTTAATGTCTGGCGGTCAGCGTCCCACATCGTCTTGAAAAACGGATGTGTATCCATTTGTTTGTGGTAAACCAGTTCATCTGTTTGACTAAACCAGCGAACGAGTGGATGAGATGTCCCAAACGAGATATTCAAACGATCAAGTTTCTTACTGGAAGCATAAAAGTCAAAACTTTCATCATCATTATTTTTTAGGAAGATGTAATTTCGGTCGCTACCACTGATCTCCCCGATTACTTGTAAAAGATCTTGACAGATGATTTCTAAATCTAAATTGTTGGCGATACTGACCGTAAAGTTCTTGATAACTTGTGTCCGACGATTTTCATCTTTATAGAAGTAGTTATTGATCAAATTATAAATCATTTTAAATAGTGGTTGAAATAGAATAAACGAAAGGAAAGTACATGCCAGAATGAATAGATTCTGATCAATGCCCGTATTCCATTCTTTCAGTACATTCAACAGATTATTCACAATATAAACACTACCCAAACATATCGCCGTAAGCAGCGAAGTAAACACCAATGCACGAGTAATGACAAATTTAAGTTCAAGTACACGAGTTTTATAGATGGCAACCATGATAAAAATGGAAGCTAAAATGCCGGTAAAGAAATCGATTGGATATTTCCCAATTGCAGGTATTACGTTGGCAGCAAATCCGAAAAATAGAATGAATAGTGACATAACGACAAGAGCCAAACCGCCTGTCCTTGGTTTCCCACTCTTGAATTCACGTCTGGCATAAAATAAACACACGATTAACAATGCAAATATTACGGCATAACAGAAATAAGAAGCAATCCCTACCGTATAGGTTAATTCATAGTGGATACGACCATCTGCATAAGCTACTTTGACCATCTCGGCGGTCTTGGTCGTCATGCCAAGCGCATTCATTATCTGGATGATTGCAATAGCAATCGTCCATAATACAAGTGTGATTCTTCTTTTTAAATTTATGTAGATAGTAAAGAATATATATGCGGCAAACGGAATCATGATCATTGCTGCAACCATGGCACGATTCCAGAATAATACGCTCGGTGCGAATTGAAGTTTCATCAGTAGTGATGCAACTGCCCAAGCACCCATACTTAGAATCATAAACATGAACGCTTTGATTTGGTCGTCTTTTTTAGATAAACTTAAAATAACAAACAAGATACATGAGAAAGTCAATGAAAGAATCGGTAAACCCCAATAGATGATTTCACTGATCAAACTTGTCATGAGAAATCACCGCCTTTTTGAAAGGCAATTTTAAGAATTTCAGTTACATCAAAGTGTGATGGATTGACGCGGCTGATCTTGTGTTTGATCAGTTTTTGATATTTTTCAATTGTTCCGGTTGGCATGATTGTCACTTTTAGAGGTTCGATTCCCAGCATTTTACGTAGGTTACCATAATCTTTATCGATGTATTTGAAATAGATTTCCAATTGTTCCTTGATAAGTTCAGCATCATCAATGCCTGGTTCATTTTTCGGATGGTTGAGTTCGATGTAAAGATTAATATAAGGACGTTTTTCTGAATCATAGCATTTACGAGCAAACCATTGTTCGATATGAAGATGCGAAAGATTTAGTACTTCTGTAATCGTGGCTTCTGTAATGCGCGTAAATCCAGCTAAATCGATAATTGGATCGATTCGATCGACATATCTGAAATGCGGCAACATGATTCCGTCTTCAGGGCGTTCAAGCACTTCACATTTGAAAATATCACCAATACGATAGCGCGCAAAAGCACCACCTTTTAGCGTGGTAATTACGATTTCATAATATTCGTCTTCTTTAATCTCATCCATCGTATAAGTTTTGCACTGGTAATGCGGATCTTCGAGATTTTTATAAAACTCCTTCATTGGAATAAACTCGTAGTAACAGACATTCGGAAACATAATAAGTCCGTTTTTACTCCATGATTCACAAGCAATACACGTAGCTTCTGTTCCACCGAAAATTTCAAGAGGTTTAATTCCCCAATAGTCTTCGATTTTCTTTTTAAAATGTGTTGTGTCCGTTCCTGCACATACAAAACCTTTCAATTTGAAAACGTCTTTTGGTTTCATCGGTACATGATTGATTTTACTGTTGATCTTAGCTTTAGCAAAACGCATTAGCATTTTAGGCCTGAATTTCAATAAATTGACTTTCGTTCCACTGCCACCGGCAATGAACTGTTCACTCATCCCAACAATGACACTGCTTAATCCATAAAATAAATCAATACCCTGCTGCATTCCCATCTTGAAACCTTCTTTATTACGTTGGCCAAATGACATTTTATTACCTTCATCGATCGAAGGAAAGAAATTAACACTATATTCGCCTTGAATCGAATAAGGAAGAAGTCCAGTGAGATAAGGTAATGGTGCCATACCATTCAAAAAATTCATACCGGGTGCCAAATCAAAGTGACCGCGTTTATGACTGGAAGCTAAGATAAAACACGTGATGCAGATGTCACGGTGATATTTAATCATTGTTTCAGTATAGGGAGCAACTTTAATCGGAGACTTTCCGCCTTCCCAAGTCGTCTGTATCCAAACGACTGCATTTGACGGAAGTACTTCGTTATTTTTAGATAATAACAAGTCAGCATAATCATCATACGTTGTTAACGGAACCACACGACGGAATTCTTCGGCGGATTTCGGAGATTGACCTTTCATGACTGATCTGCCTAATTCACATTTTGAGAAAAGGTCGATCTGCTCCAGGAGAAGACTGTTTTGAATCTGCATATATTGGTCTAATGACAAGTCCAAAAAGCCGCAATATTTTTGCCAGATTTCATCATATTTCTTTTGTTTCAACATAGAATCAAAAGTCATACTTTAATCCTTCTTTCCCTGGGTAAGCATAAATCGTTTTATACTTTTAGCGTTAAAAATCAAAAAGGGTGTTGTTTTTTTATACTCATCATAACCTGGCAGTGTCTTGGGGAAAAACCAACGATCCTGCATGAAGACATGAGCAATATCCAACAACGTCCACAGGATACCGGCAACCAGAATAATCCCCCTTCCGGTAGCTAACGCAGTGAACATATAGAAGATAAAAAATCCAATAACACCAGGATGGCGACAAAGCGCATATAGACCCGTATCAACAACTTTGATTGGGCTAACTCCCTCAACATACGTAACATCAAACGGGAGTGCAAAGAATAACGCATAGAACATTTCTATACACCCTAACCCAGCAAGTATCCATGCGACGGGAAACCCGACAAAATCAAAGAAACTGGGTTGTCCGGTAAAAATCAACATCACTGTTGATAGTGCAAGTAATCCGCATCCGAGAGCGAAACTAAGGTTGAATATAGGGTGGATCGGTTTAATTTTATGAAGATCAAATAATGTAAGTATCAAAAACGCACTACATCCGACAACTACCCAAATCATAGAATACCCCTTTTTTTTCACTATTAGTAGATTTATTATAAACGAATGAATTTGACCATACAAGAGATGATGAAACGAATTGACTATTATTTAACAAATAAATGCAAATTTTTACATTTTATATACAGTTCGGGCGGTGACCATCGTTTTTTCCTGTTGATACGCCGAATTCAGGAAATTAAAGTAAGTTCCCGGTGTAATGATTCCACCGAGTCTGAATAAGCCAAGCTCTTTGAAGTGTAGAAAATAATCAACCAACTGAACGCAATTGGTGCTTACCGCAAAGTAGGTCTTAAACCACCCTTCCGAAAACTTATAGAATTCACCTTGCGTACTTTTATATATGCGTGAAGCATAGTCATTTCCTGTATTATTTTTTTCGGCAGAACACTTCCATTGTATCGTTCTTTCCATTAATGAGCTGATTCTTTTTCGAATGATTTCCGTCTGATCACTGCTAAGATCAACATTGAAACTACAGATCGTACTTCCTTCTTCTTCGATCGAATATTTGATGAATCGATCCCTTTTAGCAGTGATCAACACACCGTCTCCCAACGTTCCAAACAAGTAGCGGTGTTTAGGATCATGACATCCGTAGGAATACATTTTATCCTCGAAACTTATATCGACATGGCCTAACGATTGGGGTCCATCTTTGTGGAAATGAAAGAAAATTTCAAGTTCATTAGGGCTTTGAACTGCCGAAGGAGTTGATGTTTGAATCAGTCGTCGACTTCCGTTTCCCTCAAGAACATTGTAGACTCGCTGGGGTAAGAATACCGAAATCATCAACGGTAACGGAAAATGGATGGATTGATTGATACGGTTTTTAATCTTATTACCCATCAGTTGTTTGATCGCGATTCCAACTTGTACGACCCCGTAAAAAATCAGAAAAGCACTGGCTACATAGGATAATGTAAAGATGTTGGGTAACGGATCGGTCAAAAGGATCAATGCAAATGCCAATGTGATGACGGCATCCAAAGCAACAAAAATACGGTTCCCGACACGATCGATATGAAATGCATACAAACTGATAAATTTTACTAATGCACTCAGTAGTGCCCATAATCCATACAAAAATGGAATCATAGCCGTAAAGAAAATCGGAAATTGTAAAACTAACAAGAACAGAATAAATATAAATGAACCGTAGAAAAGTCCTTCGGATTTTAGTCGTTCGTCTTTTTCAAGTAAGCCGGTCGCGATTCGAAAGATACTCAATAATAGTAGCAGCGAACAGTTGATCACAAACAACATATCTAATATCCACTTGGTTCTGAATAATAATATGATTCCCATGAATAACAGTAAACATCCGTAAATCAGAATCGTCGTGGATTTAACCCTCTCACGCATCATTGAAATCACCTAGCTTATCTGATTTTATTGTACTCACTAATTCTACTTTGGTCAATTAATTGATGAAAGTATTGTTTTACTTGGATTGATTTGTTACACTAATAAAACAAGAGGTGATACTATGGCAATTCGTAAAGATGATAAATTCGATACTTTGTTTGCTGGAATCCTGAACTTGGATTCAATCGAGGAGTGTTATGACTTTTTCGATGATCTCTGCACGCGCGGCGAGCTGATCGATATGGCTGATCGCTATGAAGTCGCCAAACTTCTGATCGCCGGAACAACCTATGAACAAATCGAGAAGAAAACGAAGATGAGTAGCGCAACGATTTCGCGTATCAATCGATGTCTTCAACAAGGTAATGGCGGATATGACTTAGTGATCAAAAGAACGAAAATTTAAAAATCGTTCTTTTTTTTACTTTATCTCTTTACTTTGCTAAAGTGTTAAAGTATAATAGCCTCATATTACAAAAAGGGACGGACTAAAACTATGAAAAAATTACTTGTACTTCTGATGATCGTATTACTCAGCGCATGCAGCGCAACTACCAAAGCCGATAGTTCACTTCAAAAAGTTGTGGACAGCGGAAAACTGATTTTCGGTTATACTGAATACCCACCGCTTGGTTTTACTGTTGACGGTAAACCAACCGGGTTTGATGTTGATATTGCCACTGAAGTCGCGAAACGTTTGAAAGTGACCCTAGTTCCACAGTATATCGACTGGGATTCAAAAGTATTGGAACTGAATAACAGAAACGTAGACGTGATTTGGAATGGTCTTACAATCACCGCCGAACGTGAAAAAGAAATGACTTTCTCGAAACCTTATCTAAATAATCGAATCGTTATACTCACGTCCAAAGGTTCTACGATTACTAAATTATCGGACTTGAGTGGTAAAAAAGTTGGTGTTGAACTGCAAAGCAGTGGTCAGCTGGCTGTCGAAGAAAATAAAACTGTTTCGTCATCGATCAATGAATTGGTTAAATATACCACGATCACCGAAGCTATTCTGGATATGAATGCCGGTGGTATCGATGCGATCGTAGCAGATGAGATCTTCGCCCGCTACGCCACAAAAACAAGTCCATCTCTTTATAAGATTGCCGATGAGGTATTCAATTCCGAAAACTATGGGATTGGATTCCGTAAAGGTGATATCACGCTACAAACCAAAATCGACTCCATTCTTGATGCGATGGCTAAAGACGGAACTGCTGCCGCCATTTCAAATAAATGGTTTGGTGAAAACGTCTTTATTCGCTAATGTTTGATTATTGGTTAAAAATAATCCCGTCCATTGTGGCGGGATTCTCTGTTAGCGTATCCGTCTATGCGCTGACTTTACTATTCTCGCTGCCTTTAGGACTCGCATTGGCTATGGTTGCCCGTACCAATAATAAAGTGGCTGTTCGTGCTGTTTCAATCTTTACATGGATCCTTCGCGGAACTCCGTTGTTACTTCAACTCTACATTACGATGTATGCAGTACCGCTTATCATACCCATGCGGATGAATCGTTTCTTTGCCGGGACATTTACTTTCGTTATCAATTATGCTGCTTATTTTACCGAGATTTTCCGTAGTGGTCTAGCTATCATTCCATTAGGACAATGGCAGGCCGGTCAGGTATTAGGGTTAACCAAACCGCAAATATTCTTCCACATCATTGTTCCGCAGATGTTTAGAAATGTCCTGCTTCCGCTTGTTAATGAAGCAATAACGCTAGTAAAAGACACCTCACTTTTAGCCGCCATCGCACTAGCGGAAATGTTGCGAAACGCAAGAGAAATCATCGGTCGCGATCTGAGAATTGATGCTCTAGTCATTGCAGGCTTGATTTACCTTCTCTTCAGTTATTTGGTTGTTATGATTGGTAAACAACTGGAGAAAAAATACCTGACGCAGGTATAAAAGGAGAAACATATGCTTCAAATACAAAATGCCGGCTATGCCTATGGTGAAAACACTGTTCTTCAAGATATCAGTTTTACGATTGATCAGGGTGAAATCATCGGAATACTCGGACCTAGCGGGAGCGGAAAAACGACTCTATTAAAAATACTCAGCCACTTAGTCGATTTGAAAACCGGTTCCTATCGGATCAATGACACTTGGATTAGTAAAAACGGCGTTCTTTCGGTCCCAAAAATAATCTCACAAGCAATGTCGGAAGTGGGTGTCGTGTTCCAACAATTCAATCTTTTCCCACATATGACCGTCTTAGAAAATGTTGTATTGCCACTAAAACTTCGGAAAAACCTGTCCAAAGAAGTCTGTCGAAGAGAAGCAACCGAAATGTTGAAAAGCATGGATCTCCAAGATAAACTGGATAGTTATCCGCACCAATTATCAGGTGGCCAACAACAACGTGTCGCTATCGCTCGGGCCTTGATACTTAAACCGCAAATTCTTCTGATCGATGAACCTACTTCCAGTTTAGATGCAGCGATGACACAAACCGTGATTGATATTCTACAAACCCTAAACAAAAAAGGACTGACTTTGATATTGATCACCCATGATTTGATATTCGCTAAAGCTCTAAGCCATCGTGTAATTGAAATTGGTAACGGCCGATTGACGAAAGATTGTAATGCCGACGATTACTTTTCTGCCCTATGATTTCATCAGAATTTCATCCAATTCATGCCCTGCTTACTTGAGTCGAAAATACTTCCGTTGTATAATGTAACTGACAACTTGACATAGATGTATGTTGTCAATATGAACGTTCTATTTCCCTTACATCCGCAAATTTGATCCCTCTTCATTTCCCTCCAAAAAATTAAGACAGGTTTCGGATCAAAGAGAAAACTTATTTCCAATTAAAGGCGAGGCAACTCGCTTTTAATATGGATTGGTTGAACAAACCCGTTTCGTGCTTTATAATCATAACTAGGTGAAAATATGGAAAAATTAGTTGTTGACCTTCAAGCATGGTATATTAGCAATCGCCGTGATCTGCCTTTTCGCTTTACGAGTGAACCTTATGCGGTCTGGGTCAGTGAGATCATGGCCCAGCAAACTCGTATCGATACGATGATACCCTATTATCTTCGCTGGATGGCTAAGTGGCCGACGATCAATGAACTCGCACTTGCACCCATCGAAGATGTATTAAAAATGTGGGAAGGCTTAGGTTATTATAATCGAGCACGTAAACTTCATGAAGCTGCGATCAAATTAGCCTCAGAAAACGAAGGTCGATTTCCAACTGATCATTCAGAGATCCTCGCTCTTCCAGGAATCGGTCCTTATACGGCTGCTGCTATCGCTTCGATTGCGCTAGATCTACCTTATCCAGCGGTAGATGGTAATGTATTGCGTGTTGTAAGTCGACTGAAATGTATTACTGAAGATATCGCAAAACCAATTGTTATTGCTCGTATCACAGAAATCATGCAAGCATGGATCAATCAGGGAACACCTAAGATCTTTACCCAAGCTATGATGGAACTCGGAGCTCTCATATGCCTGCCATCGACTCCAAAATGTACTTCATGTCCGTTACAGGGCGACTGTCAAGCGTTTGCCCAAGATCGACAAGCGGAATTTCCTGTTAAAAAAGCGAAAGCTGCAATACCCAGTGAACACTACGATTGTTATCTCATCCAGAATCGCGATGGTGAATTGGCGTTGACTTTAGCGAATGAGGATGGTCTGATGAACGGCTATTATCGCTTCCCGCAAAAAAATAATTTCGTTCCAGATCATTTGAAAGAAATCAAATTCGATTCACATGTCAAACATGTATTTAGTCATAAGATCTGGGAGATCGATTTCTATACAGCAGAAAATGATGGGACTAAGGATGATTATATATGGGTAAGTGAAGAGCGACTGAATGAACTTCCACTCATTACGGCTCATCGAAAATGGTATAAGAAACAGCTAAAAAAAGATCGCAGCCAATTGTAGTTGACAGCGATCTTTTATTTGATTCGATTCATGATCGGATGATTCTCATTCATCTGAAGTAAATCCCACAGGTTTCCATAGATATCTTTGAAGACTGCTACCGTTCCATAAGGTTGTTGTTTGGGTTCCCGAACAAATTCGATGCCCATTTTTTTCATATCATTGTAATCGCGCCAGAAATCATCTGTATTCAGAAATAAAAACACACGACCTCCGGCCTGATTCCCGATAAACGGAATCTGTTCAGGCTTAGATGCTTTTGCCAGTAAGAGCGTTGTCCCCTGCGAACCGGGAGGTGAAACAACGACCCAACGTTTATCCTGTTCAGGCTGATAGAGATCTTCAATCAGTGTAAAATGAAGTTTCTTTGTATAGAATTCGATAGCTTCATCATAATCATCGACAACCAATGCGATATGGATAATGGATTGGATCACACTTGCTTACCTTGTTTTTCGTTACCGATGCAAAACTATTTTTTATCAAACAGATCTTGAATCAATGATTTGACTTGCATCGACTGAATGATAGCCGGCCATTTCTCTTTAACTTCCGCTGCACCTAACGCAATAATTTCTTTACCTTTACCGATATCAAACGTATTGATTTCTTTCATCATAACATTCAGATTAAAGTTAGATTGACGGATCATCATGTCTTGATTCTCGGTAATCATAATATCAATGCATCTGGCAGCCACATCGATCGCATGATTTGTGACATGGTACTCATCAGGACCATCCATTGTCACAGAGAGAATTCGATTCGCCTTCATGATTTTTAAAGGAGCGACGGGTAAATTCATTTTGACACCGCCATCTACTAATTGCAGATCATCAAAATTCTTTGTATTGAATACGATTGGAAATGAACATGATGCCCGCACAGCCTGTGCCAACTCAACTTCATCAATAGCTATCATATCTGACTCGTATTTGAAAAAGTGTTTATCGTTGGTGAAAATCACCAACTTCCCAGAGATCAGATCAACAGCTGTGATGGCAATGGGTAGTTTGAGATCTTTGATGTATTTAACATTGAATTTATCATATTGTTTTTGTAGTAATGCTTCGAGTGCATCTGCATCGATAAATCCATCGATCCGATTCTTGCCAAATGGTAAGATGCGCAGACTAGGCCGAATAAACACTTTCTTGTCGATGAAGTACTTTTCCATTTCAAACATACATTCTTCAATACTATCGGCTGTGGCACCACAAGCTTTGAGCGATGCGATAACCGCACCCATACTGGTGCCTGCGATACAATCGATTGGAAGATTATTTTCTTCCATTTCACGTAGCACCGCCATTTGACAGTAAGCTTTCATACCCCCACCGGATAAGGCTAAACCAAGTTTTCTTTTCATATTATTTCCCCTTTAGTCAATTTGCGTACTCGTTTTTTTGACAATATGCCGTTTCCCACTGACTTCATCGCAATCAAAGCGAAGGATCTTGATTGCTTTCATATGACGATCATCAAATTTAAACTGAGTCACTTTTTCGTACTGTGACATGATCAGTTCAAGTCCATGGCGACGTTCGGATTCCTCTTTGACAATCTGAATATTACCTGATGCCATGATACTTTCAAATTCCATCGTATATTCACAGGCATGAATGGATCGTACAAGACGGTTACTTGTATCCATAGCAATAAACGAACTTGAATTAGCACGTATTACATCCAGTTTACGACCTTCGAGGGCACAATGAAAATAGAATCTGAATTTTGAATCGATCTCTTCATATCCGAAATTCATGGTAACTACATACGGTTTATCAATATCTATCAAACCAACATTCACTGTCTCACATCTTTCTATCACTGATTTAAGTTCTTCACAAGCAATTTCACGGTCTTTTCTTCGCATTTTACTTTACTCCATCATTTATTCATTGTACCTTTTGAGAAAAAAAGAAGCAATTGATTCTGCTTCTTTTTAAGATATTTTGATTGGATTATTTAGCTTCACTGTAGGATTCATCAGTGATCTCATTTCTGATCCATTCTCTTCCATCCCGTTTCAAAAGTTCAAATGAAGCGATGGGGCCTTCTGATCCCGCAGCATATTCAACAACCGGCAACGATAGATTTTTGCGATATAAATTGATGGATTCCGCATAATGCCATGTTAGTTCTACTTGATGCCACGAAGCAAACAATGTATCGTCTCCCTTAACGGCTTCTAAAAGTAAACGTTCATAAGCTTCCGGTGTATTGATGCGATTTTCATAGATACAACTCTGGCAGAAATTCATAAAAACAGTACTGATATCATTCATCGTTCCCGGTTTCTTGGCATTGAATCGGAAATAAACACCTTCATCAGGTTGTATCTTGATGATCAATAGATCTTGCTGCGGATTCTGCGAATCAAACAAGTCAGTCTTCTGTTTTTTAAACTGAATACTTACATAGGTCGATCGTTCATCCAGCCGTTTACCCGTCTTTATATAGAAAGGAACACCCTTCCAGCGCTCTGAATCAACTTCAATTTTCATTGCGACAAATGTTTCCGTCTTTGAATCAGCTGCCACATTTTCTTCGTTACGGTAGGCAAGCGATGTTCCATCGGACGATGCCGCATATTGTCCGAAAACAATGTTATCTTTGATTTCATCGCTGCCAAGTCCACGTAGATTTTCCAATACGTCGGATTGCCGTTGCCGAATATCTTCGGCTTTCAACGACGTTGGTCGTTCCATCGCAATAAACGATAAGATTTGAAATAGATGATTCTGTACCATGTCCTTAAGGGCACCGGCTGTATCATAATACGCTCCACGATTCTCAACTCCGACGATTTCTGAAGCCGTGATCTGAACGTTATCGATAAATCGATTACTCCAGATTCCTTCGAATACACGATTCGCGAATCGCAGTGTCATGATGTTCTGTATCATTTCTTTTCCAAGATAGTGGTCGATACGATATACATTCGATTCACCGAAGACATTGCACAATCCTTCATTCAATTCACGCGCATGAGCTAGATTTTCGCCGAAAGGTTTCTCCAACACGACACGATGAATCGCGCAGCGATCCAATTGACCGCTATTTTTTAAGTTATCGGTGATAATCGAAAAGTAATTAGGAGCTACAGCCAAATAATAGATATTAACGGTTGAACTCGAATTGTTTTCAAACCGATCATATTCAGCCAGCTTTTTATAATCTTCAAGTATCGTTAATTCTAATTTCACATATTCAATATGCGCACTCAGTCGTTGAAATATTTCGTCGTTAAATCCAAATCGTGAATTTTTTTCGACCCAAGGTCTGACGACTTTTAGGTATTCTTCGTTGGTCCATTCTCTTCTGCCGATACATAAAAGTTTAAAGTTTTTCCCCAGTAATCCACGTTTTTCCAAATTATAGAAGGCTGGAATCAATTTTCTGAACGTCAAATCACCGGTCGAGCCAAAAATCGTAAACAATACCGGTTGATCCAACAGTTCATTCATGGGCAACACCGCTGAATAGATGATGATAACTTCCCTCCCGATCCGTACGTTTGTATGTGTGGGCTCCAAAGTAGTCACGTTGTGCCTGTACAAGATTGGTCGGTAGTTTTTCACTGCGATATGAATCATAGTAACTCAAAGCACTGCTGAAAGCACTGACCGGAATTCCATTGAGCACAGCAGATGAGATGACAGAGCGCCAATCTTTTTGAATTTCGGCTAATGTTTGGGTGAAATACGGATCTAATAACAGGTTCTTTAGGGTAGGATCCTTTTGATACGCAGCTGCGATGCGGTTTAAAAACTTAGCACGTATGATACAACCGCCTCTGAAAATCTTGGCGATCGATTGATAGTCAAGTTGCCATCCATTGACTACAGCAGCAGCTTCCAGTAATGAGAAACCTTGCGCATAGGAAGCTATTTTACTGGCATACAAAGCGTTTTTAACTTGTTCCGCAAAGATACCTTTATCCGTGGTCAACACCTCTGTATCGACTCCTACCAACACACGTGAAGCTGCTTTACGTTCTGTGTCATAGGCGGAAATGAAACGGGCATTGACAGCAGCTGTGATGATCGATGCATCGACACCTAAATCCATTGATTCTTTACTCGTCCAAATACCGGTACCTTTTTGACCGGCTGTATCTTTGATCATATCGATCAGATCACCTTCACTTAGATCATCTTTTTCACTAAAGATCTCAGCTGTGATCTGAATCAGATAACTATCTAATACTCCTTGATTCCAGGTGGTGAATGTTGCGGCAAGTTGTGCATTGCTGAATCCACCTATATGTTTAAGTATATGGTAAGCTTCACTGATCAATTGCATATCGGCATATTCGATCCCGTTATGGACCATTTTCACATAGTGACCTGCTCCGTCGGGACCCATATATGCGGTACAAGGTTCGCCCTCGGCAACAGCACTGATCGCCACTAAAACATCTTTGATCAGATTATATGAATCGATACTCCCGCCCGGCATGATCGCCGGTCCATGGCGGGCACCTTCTTCACCACCCGACACGCCGGTTCCCATAAAGCGGAAACTCAGTTGTTTAAGTTCTTTCTCGCGTCGGATCGTATCTTTATAATACGAGTTACCGGCATCGATGATCAAGTCACCCTGATCCAAAAACGGTGTCAATTGACTGATCATGTCATCGACCGGTTGACCGGCTTTCACCATGATGATCATACGTCTTGGCAGTTCGAGGGACTCGATAAACTCTTTGATTGTCTTAGCGACATAGAGATCTCGTCCAGGGTTTTCTTGCGCGACAGTTACACTGACTTCATACGTCCGATTATAAATCGCAATGGAAAAACCATGGTCCGAAATATTCAACGCCAGATTTTTACCCATTACAGCCATACCGATAATACCTACTTGTTGTTTTTTCATACAGTCACTTCCTTATAGATTTATTGTACTGTAGTAGACAACGATTTAAAAGTGCTACGCAACAATATCTTTTCCGGAAAGTTATTCGTTTACTTCGAGTGCTTGGATCGGTAAATAGGCATACCAATGGTTTTTAACATATCTGACCGTACAACTGCTGATACGGCAACCTTCGATCATAGACTTCTGAAACGGTCGAACAATGCAGGCTAAAGTGAGATTTG
>JBBRCP010000043.1:0-14167 GCA_038204785.1 Erysipelotrichales bacterium | reverse complement strand
TAAGCAAATGGAAGATATGAAAGCGCTAGGCACCGTTGCTGATTACGATCATCCCTACATGACTCTGCAAAAAGAATTCGAAGCGAATCAGATCGATGTATTCGCAAAAATGGCACTTAGCGGAATGATATTCAAAGGACTAAAACCGGTCTATTGGAGTCCTTCTAGTGAAAGTGCCTTAGCAGAAGCCGAAATCGAATATCACGACAAGAAAGATCCAACCATCTATGTCAAATTTGATGTTACAGAGGGTAAAGGGATACTGAATAATAACGAGAGTTTTGTGATCTGGACGACGACCCCTTGGACGATTCCGGCCAATTTGGCGATCTGTTTAAATCCTGAGCTTATTTATGTGACAGTCAAAACCGAAAAGGGTAATTTGATCATGCTTGAAAAATTCGTCGATGAGTTGATGACGAAATTCAAACTCGAAACCTATGAGATCATTGATCGTCATGAAGGACGCGCGTTAGAAGGTATTTTAACCAAACACCCATTCTACGATCGTACTTCATTGGTTATTTTAGGGGATCATGTTACGGATGATACCGGTACCGGTTGTGTTCATACAGCTCCTGGACATGGTGTGGATGACTTTAATGTTGGGATGAAATATGGGCTTGAAGCGTTTTGTCCGGTCGATGAAAAAGGATGCATGACAATTGAAGCCGGTGAATTTTTAGTCGGTCAGTTTGTGGATGACGCTAATAAAACAGTTACGACACGCCTGAATGAACTGGGCGCACTCTTGGCTCTCGAATGGATCACCCATTCTTATCCGCATGACTGGCGCACTAAAAAACCAATCATTTTTCGCGCAACGACCCAATGGTTCGCTTCGATCGATATGATTCGTGCACAATTGTTGGATCAGATCAATTTAGTTAATTGGCAGCCTGAATGGGGTAAATTACGTATGCATAACATGATCAAAGATCGTGGTGATTGGTGTATCTCACGGCAACGTGCTTGGGGTGTTCCGATTCCTATCTTCTACACCGAGGATGGACTTCCGGTTTTAGATAAAGCCGTATTTGAACGTATTTCAACACTTTTCCGTAGTTATGGTTCCAGTGTTTGGTTTGAAACGGAAGCGAAAGACCTGTTACCTGAAGGATATACGAACCCAGCCAGTCCAAACGGTATCTTCAAGAAAGAAACTGATATCATGGATGTTTGGTTTGATTCGGGATCATCGCATACCGGTGTCATCAAAGAACGTGGCGGCATATTGCCGGTTGATTTATATCTCGAAGGTTCTGATCAGTATCGCGGTTGGTTCAACAGTTCACTGATCATCAGTACCGCTGTCTATGGAGTTGCACCATACCGTAACGTTGTCACCCATGGTTTCGTCATGGATGGGCGTGGCGGTGAAAAAATGAGTAAATCGATGGGCAATGCGATCGAACCGAATAAAGTTGTTCAACAATCAGGGGCTGATGTGCTGCGTTTATGGGCCGCCTCGATCGATTATCAAGCGGATGCTCCGATCTCCGATGATCTATTAAAACAAATCATGGAAAGTTATCGTAAGATCCGTAATACCTTTAGATTCATGTTGGGGAATGTAAATCCGAATGACTTCACTGCCAAAGACCTTGTTGATGTGAATACCTGTGAAGCTGTCGATCGACATGTGTTGGCTGTATTGAACCAAACAATCACAACGGTACTTGATGGTTATGAACATTATGACTACATGGATGTTGTGAATACGTGTTCCAACTTTATGACCAATACCTTATCTGCTTATTATTTGGATTTTACCAAAGATATCCTGTATATCGAGAAAAAAGATAATCTCAGACGCCGTCAGGTTCAAACCGTTCTATATACCTGTGTGGATGCGCTAGATCGTCTGTTGGCTCCGGTCTTGGTACATACCGCCGAAGAAGTGTGGGATCATTTTGCGCAAGATACGGAATCCATCCACTTGCACATGTTTCCTAAAATTCTCGAAATTGCGGATGAAGAAGAACTGTTGGAGGTTTGGCCGCAACTGATGCAACTCAGAAGTGATGTGTTCAAAGCACTTGAAGAGGCACGCGCACTTAAAGTAATCGGAAAATCACTGGAAGCTTGTATCGATGTTCAACTACATCAGCCGTTGGCTGAATTGGTTGAAAAATACATCGGTCAAGGATTTGCGCAATGGTGTATCGTTTCAGAAGCTCATTTGATTCCTTCCAAAGAAGAACTCACGGAAGTTAACGTTCGTATCGCACAAGGACATGTCTGTCCACGTTGCTGGAATATTACGCAAGTACCGGATGATGAAGGCTTATGCCCTCGTTGTCATCGGGTTATTAACGAATAAACGATAGCACTCTGACCAACAGGGTGCTTTTTCTGTAGGTCATGATATAATGATTCAAAAGAGGTACTTATGGAAATCGTATCATTGACGAATGAAAAAATAAAGTTGTGGGGCAAACTTCACCAAACCAAATATCGTAAAGAAACCGGCCTATTTCTAATCGAAGGTGAACATCTGATCCAAGAAGCCGAAAAAGCCGGATTGATCGATACGGTACTCGTGAAAAAAGACGTTGTTAATCCTTTTGTGATGCAGAAAGAAATTACCGTTAGTGCGGAAATTCTCCGTAAACTCAGCCAAACCACTTCTGAACCTAGTTTGATAGCGGTATGTCATCTTTGGCAAGAACCGGTACATATCGGTAAACGTTTAATTCTTTTGGATGATGTACAAGATCCCGGTAATGTCGGAACGATCATTCGTACTGCGTTATCGTTTGGATTCGAGTGTGTCGTTTTGTCAGCGAACAGTGTTGATCCAACCAATGACAAGGTTATTCGTTCATCGCAAGGAGCGATCTTTCATATACCCGTCGTACAGCGTGATCTAAGTGAGCTGATCACTGAATGTAAAGCCAATGGGATTCTAACATTGAGTACCGGTCTACAGAATGCGATCGATTTAAACAGGGTTGAAATCAAAGAAGAAGTTGCGATCGTTCTTGGCAATGAAGGACAAGGTATTTCGCAAGTGCTACGTGAGTTGAGCGATCATGTTGTTAAAATCGAAATGAACGCTTTTGAGAGCCTTAATGTGGCAGTCGCCTGTGGAATCATGTGTTATCGTTTCCGTAAAGAGCACTAAATCCAAAAAATGTTGAAATTTATGGCTGTATTGGCTATAATAATGAAGAAATCGTTGACGGGAACAAGTACCAGGTTTTATACCCTCAGAGAGAAACAACCAAGGCTGTGAGTTGTTTCAAGTGAACCTGCGAATTCATCCTCAAGAGGAGTTAATCACTCACGGAAAAAGACCGTTATCTTTGTAAGGTGTGTTGATTTTCAACAAATCAGGATGGTACCGCGCTCGTCGTTCCTGTAGGGACGGCTTTTTTTATGAAAAAAGGAGGAATAACAATGAACCGTGTAGATCAAGTTCTTCAAGAAGGACTAGCCGCAATCCGTGCTTGTACGGACCTCAATCAATTGACCGGGGTACGAAATACCTATCTTTCCAAAAAAGGAATCGTTGCCGGACTGATGGGAGAAATGAAAAATCTGAGTGCCGAAGAAAAACCGGGTTTCGGAGCACTTGTCAATCAGTGTAAGAATCAACTTGAAAAAGCAATGGAAGAGGCTGTTCAGTTTAAACAAGAGGAAGCATTGAATGCTTCTTTGATCGAACATAAAATCGATATCACATTACCTGCCGATGTTCCACTTATTGGAAATCTGCATCCACTCACGCTGGTTCAACAAGAAATCGAAGATCTATTTATTTCGATGGGCTATACCGTCAAGGAAGGTCCTGAAGTTGAACTCGACAGTTATAATTTTGAACGTGCTAATATTCCGCACGATCATCCGGCCAGAGATATGCAAGATACGTTTTATATCAATGCGGAATGGTTGTTACGCACCCATACAACGGCGATCCAAACGCGTACCTTGGAAGAATTCAATGGAACTTTACCGGTTAAAGTGATTTGTCCGGGAAAAGTTTATCGTAAAGACGATGATGATGCGACGCACTCTCACCAATTCGTTCAGATGGAAGGCTTAGTCGTCGGTCGCAATATTTCGATGGCTGATCTCAAAGGAACACTCGAATTAGTTGCGAAACGGATGTTTGGCGAAAGCCGGGTGATTCGCTTCAGACCGAGTTATTTCCAATTTACTGAACCGAGTGTCGAAGTCGATGTTTCGTGCCACATTTGTAATGGTAAGGGTTGTCCGACCTGCAAAGGCACCGGTTGGATCGAGATCCTCGGAGCCGGCATGGTGCACCCCAATGTGTTGCGTATGGCTGGTTTTGATCCGACAACTTGCAGTGGATTTGCCTTTGGACTTGGTGTCGAACGAGTGGCACTTTTGAAATACGGTATTGATGATATTCGACATTTATATACCAACGACGTACGTTTTTTATCAACGTTCAGTCGTTTCGAATAGGAGGAACCTTATGAAAGTAAGCATGAAATGGCTCAACAACTATGTTAAAGTCAGTGATGTCGCTCCTGCGAAATTAGCTGAACGATTGACGTTGGCCGGCTTAGAAGTTGAAAGCATTGAATCACCGGCACAAGGAACAAACCTTGTGGTAGGACAAGTGCTCAATTGTATCGATCATCCGCAATCCGATCATCTCCATCTGACACAGGTAGATATAGGTAACGAAATACTGCAGATCGTCTGCGGAGCTCCAAATGTAGCTGCCAATCAAAAAGTAATTGTCGCTAAATGCGGGGCTGTTTTACCACAACTCACGATCCAAAAGACCGTTGTACGCGGTGAAGAAAGCAATGGCATGATCTGTAGCTTGTTGGAACTCGGGGTTGATTCCAAGTATCTATCTGATGAACAAAAAAACGGTATCGAAGTACTACCGATGGACGCATCAATAGGGAGCGATCCGTTGGTCGTATTACATTTGGATGATACGATCTTGGATGTCAAACAAACTCCTAATCGCAGTGATTTCAATGCGATGTGGTCGATTGCGATGGAAGTAGGGGCACTCTTAGATCGCCCGGTAAATATTCCTTTTCATCAAGGAGCATCACTCAGTGGTAAAGCGACGGATTTAAAAATCAGTTCTGAAACAGATTCATGCCCGGTTTTCTTAGGTAAGATCATCGGTCGACTGAAAGTCAAGGAATCACCGCTTTGGATGAAAGAAGAGTTGATGGCATGCGGAATCAAATCCATCAATAATGTCGTCGATATTTCCAACTACGTTATGGTCGAAACAGGTCAACCTTTACATTTTTATGATCTGGCGAAGATCCCAAATCATGAGATCACCGTTAAAGATAAATTAAGTTGTGACATGAAAACACTGGATGAAGGATCCATTCAACTAGAACCAACCGACATCGTGATTACTTCCGGAAATATTCCAATCGGTTTAGCAGGGATCATGGGTGGTGATGACAGTAAGATCGATGAAGAAACGACCGGTATTATTATCGAAGCAGCTGTTTTCAGTCCGGTTCGGATCCGTAACACTGCACGCCGTGTCAACTTACAAACAGAAGCCAGTTTACGTTTTCAAAAAGGACTAGAACCGCTTAGTTCAATCAAAGCTATGGATCGTGCTGTTCAACTGTTGATCGATTATGCGGATGCTGAGGGTCTGGAAGCGACTGTTCAATGCGGTACCTACAAGACGATCTTAGATACGGCAAGTGTCACTCACGCTCACATCGAATCCTTACTGGGGACCAAGATCGAACGATCAAAAGTGATTGATCTGCTGAGTCGACTCAACTTGAACCCAGTTGAGAAGGGTGAAGAAATCATTTGTACGATTCCTTCCTATCGTTTGGATCTGTCGATTGCTGAAGATCTCATTGAAGAAGTCGGACGCATGAGCGGTTATGATTCCTTACAAGGTAAACTTCCGGTCATGGAAACCGTGTCGGGACTCCTTAATGAACGGCAACGTGCTCGTCGTCGAATCAAAACACTATGTACCGGTTGGGGACTCAATGAAGTCATTAGTTATACGCTTATTTCAAAAGCGAAAGTCGATCAGGCTATTTTACCGGTCGATGAACCATATGAACTGTTATCACCGATCAGTGATGAACGCCGCTATGTGCGTAACAGTCTGTTGCCGAGCCTTTTGGAAGTAGCCGGCTATAATCATTCGCATAAAGTCAAAGATTTCCAATTGTTTGAAATGGGAAATGCAGTCGGTAAAAAAGACACTCAAGAACGTCTCAGTTTCGTGTTGAGTGGCAATCGTACAACATCACAATGGCAGAAACATGTCGTACCGGTCGACTATTATACCGGTAAAGGAATCATTGAAACGATTGCCAATGAACTTGGCTTTGATTCGAAACGTCTTTATTTCAAAGAACTTAAAAAAGAGACTGATCGGTTTCATCCATTTCGCAGCGCGGAAGTCTATCTTGGTCGTGAACTGTTTGGCATCGTCGGTGAGATCCATCCTAACTATGCTCATCAACTTGGATTGGGTAATGTCGTTATCGGTGAATTTAACCTTGAGATCCTACTCAAAAATAAAGCCGGTAAAATCAAATTTACCCCGATCATCAAATATCCGGTGGTCGTTCGTGATATCGCATTAGTCGTTAAAACCGAAGTGAGTGCAGCCGCAATTGAAGAAGTTCTGACTAAAACAGGAAAACCATTCATTCAAAGTGTTAAATTTTTTGATGTTTATACCGGCAGTCATGTCGAAGAAGGATATAAATCCATTGCTCTTACGATTTCTTATCAATCAGCTGAAGCGACAATGACAGATGAAGAGATCAATCGCATCCATAATAAGCTTTTATTGCAATTGGAAACACAATTACAAGCACGCTTACGCGGATAATCACTTGAACAGGGTGATATTTAACATTTAATTTGGTATAATATACAAGCAAAAAGGTGGTAATCAACTATGGGTCGTGCACATGAAGTAAGAAAAGCCGCGATGGACAAAACGAATGCGGCAAAAACAAAAGTATATTCTCGTTTCGGTAAAGAAATTTACATAGCCGCAAAAGCAGGGGTTCCGGATCCGGAAATGAATCTAGGACTAAAAAAAGTAATTGAAAAGGCACGTGCCAATCAGGTTCCGGCCGATGTTATTAAAAGAGCTGTCGAAAAAGCCAAAGGCGGATCGGTTGAAGCGTATACCGCTGTTCGTTATGAAGGCTTCGGTCCGGGTAATTCCACCATCATCGTGGATTGTTTGACCGATAATGTGAATCGTACGATCACCGGTGTTCGTAATTGTTTTACTAAATCAAAATCTAAATTAGGTATATCCGGAAGTGTAGCGCATTTATTCGATGCGGTCGGATTGTTAGTATTTACGTTTGAAGACGATGAAAAAATGTTAGATGCGCTGATTGAAAACGATTGTAATGTTCAGGACATTGAAGTCGAAGAAGGCATCATGACCCTCTATGTAGATCCGGCTGACCTATACAAAGCCAAAACAGCTGTAGAAAGTATCATTCCGGAATGTTCTTTCGATGTATTGGAAACAACCTTATTACCGCATGATTATGTTACTCTTGGCGGTGATGAATTGGACTTGTATCATCGACTCATGAATATGTTGGATGAAGTGGAAGATGTCCAGAACGTCTACCATAACGTAAAAGAAGAAGAATAAACAACGACAAAAAAAGACTGATCAGTCTTTTTTTTCGATAACGATGGGTCCTTGGATTTCGCGTTTGACCAACTCATTTCTGAGATCAGCCGGTAAGACGGAAGCATAGGCGAGCGTTGACCTAAATTCTAATTTTCGAATTGCTTCGGGAATCTGGTTAAAGCGCGAAGCAACTTTGACTTCATTTTTTTGAAGTTGTTTCAAATAATCACGGCCGATCTGATTGAAGCCGAGGACTCTTAAATAAGGATAGTTCGGAAGACTCTTGATCTCCTCTTTGCGGGTATGTACCAAAGCATGGGTGCAACTTCTCTGGATTCGTGCTTTGGTATAACGACGAGTCACACAACGATTCAGAAAGATCTCCCATGTATCGCTGATCATGGCTTGTTTAACAAGATGATTCTCGATCCCTTCATCAAACAGAAACAAGCGAGCCAGTGTTTCCTTATCGGTCGTCAGTAATTTAAGACGCAAAGCAGGATAATAGGCTTGCCAATCGGTGCTTGGATAAGTAGATAGCTGACTCTCAAGCGGTGTTTGTCCATTCATGGGCAGTTGATTGAAATGCGCATGGCGAAGGGCACTGGCACTAGCGAATTGAGAATCCATTGTTGTTTCGTGATAACGATTGGTACGCTGTATGGTATGGGGTGTGATCGTTGTACCTTGCATCGCTTTGAGATATGCGATTCCTAAGATATCATTGGGATAGTAACTGGCAGTCGATAGGCCATAGGCTGCCGGATAGCCGGCACCGCTTTTCATGGTTTCTTTAAAAGCATTGACATTGATCGGCATAGCAGCAAATTCTTTGAGTTCTGCAAGATTATTGGTTTCACTGCCAAACACGACATCGGTAACACCTGCTAAATTTAATATTGCGATCGATGCTTCGGCAAATTGTTTCGCACTTTGGACCGCATACGCAAAAGGAAGCTCGATAACAAGATCGACACCATGGGTGAGGGCTGCCTCTGTACGCTGCCATTTATCGATAACAGCGGGTTCTCCGCGTTGCACAAAGTTACCTGACATGACAGCTATCAGCACGTCACAGCCGGTTAAATGGCGTGTGAGTGTGATGTGATGGATATGTCCCTGATGGAACGGATTGTATTCTGTAACGATTCCAGCTATTTTCATAATTTCACCTTCAATAATATATCATAGATACTTGCATCAATACAAATACATAGGTATGATATATAGTAACTAGGGGGATAATACCATGGAAAGAAGAATTATCACATATCAGTCGCCGCTTGATTCTCAGATCATGACAGGAACGCTTTTTATACCGGATAAACCAAAAGCTCTGGTAATCATTTTTCATGGAATGGCTGAACATCGTCGCCGTTATATACCAATGGCTGAACAACTTAGTGCGAAGAATTACTTAGTATTAACGATCGACCATCGAGGTCACGGCGAAAGTCTTTTCGACAAGAAAGTCAAAGGTTACTTCGCTGACAATAATGGTTGGTTTGTCAACCTGGAAGATCTTCATTCGATCGTAAAAAGTGTCGCAGCTGAATTTCCGTTACCGGAATTTTTGTTTGGGCACAGTATGGGTTCATTAGTTGCCCGTAGCTATCTAAAGCGTTATGAATCCGAGTTGGATGGCGTCTATCTAAGTGGTTCACCGGCGAAAAATCCGATGGCTGATATGGGGTTATTGATTGCCCGTCTAACGGCTTTGGTACGCGGCAAGAAACATCCAAGTAAAATGCTTAATACAATGTCATTCGGTAGTTTCAATAAAGCCATTGTCAATCCGCGGACACCCATGGATTGGCTCAGTTACGATGTTGCGAACGTAAACGATTACAACAATGATCCGTTATGCGGCTTTGTGTTTACAGCACAGGGCTTTGCGGATTCACTGGTTGGAATGAAAGATGTCTACAACAACGAGGACTGGCATGTTGCTCGTCCGAATCTGCCAATCAAATTTATCAGCGGTCAAGAAGATCCTTGTTGGTTACCGGGTGGGTTACCGGAAGCTGTTCAGAGCCTTTCGAACGTCGGTTATCAACGAGTCGAAAAAGAATATGTGGAAGGGTGCCGTCATGAGATTTTCAATGATGTGAAGCGCACTGAAGTTTTAGATGGATTCATTAAATGGTTGGATTCACAATGCCGTAAATTAGGGGAAAAGGGCTAAACCGACCCGTTTTACAGGGGATACAGTCAAAGTGCCAACAATGGGTTGACTTTGGCGTTATTTTTAACTATAATAAGTCCGTTAACGAAAAAGGGTGATTCTGTGAAGTGGTCAAAAACCGAAGTTCTGCGCAGTGCCGGCGAAACACTGGCATTCGACGAAGAAATTAGCTTCGCTCCGTCTACTTTTGAAGGTAATGACCGATTACACCGACTTGAAAACATTCATGTCAGCGGAGAAGGTCATATGGACTTGAATAGTCATCGTTTCATTGTTCATTTGAACATAAGCGGTGATATGATTGTTCCCTGTGCCATCACATTGGAAGAAGTTACCGTTGCGTTTAGTACCGAAGCTGATGAAGTCTTCGCTTTTGAAAAAGTGGAGAATGAAGATGCGATCGAAGTAAAAGGCGAACAGGTAGAACTGATGCAATCAGTCTTTCAACTGATCATGATGGAAGTGCCTCTCAAGGTCGTTAAGCCCGGCCTAAAAGATTATCCTAAGGGACAAGGTTGGGAAGTGCTTACCGAAGCAGATTATGAGCACCAGAAACAGCATAAAATTGATCCGAGGCTGGCGAAGCTGAAGGATTACAAGCCAAAAGACGAGTAGGAGGTGTTGACACATGGCAGTTCAACAAAGACGCAATTCTAAAACCAGAAAAGCGAAACGCAGAACACATTACAAATTGGTAGCCCCGACATTGGTAAAATGTCCATCATGTGGGGAATTCAAATTACCTCATCATATTTGCGAATGTGGTCATTACGAAAGTAAGTAAAAAGAGCGATAATTCGCTTTTTTTGTCATGTCAGGGATCACTGTTCCGGTAGGAAAGTGATCTTCGAAATGGACCGAGGTTCATCTTATGGTTCATTTCGCATGACGCAACTTATTTTTAAACCAATATTGGTTTAAAACCAACCGTTTTTGTCACTTATTACCAAGATTAAATGAAATCGTACAGAGATTTTCGAAATATTTCGGAAATCTCTTTTCTTTTGGTGTGATTATATTATAATGGTGGTAGAAAGTGTCATATAGTGGTTGAAAGTGGGGAGGCGAGTTTCATGTTCATGAGTGAATACCGACATAACACGGATGCTAAAGGTCGTATCATTATCCCGGCTAAATTTCGTGATGAATTAGGTCCGGTCATCATTCTAACACGTGGATTGGACGGTTGTCTAACAATCTATACCCAAGCACAGTGGGCGATCGTCATGGAACAGCTCCGTAAACTTCCCAACACGAAGAAAGAATCACGTATGTACATCCATTTAATTACCTCAAGAGCCGCTGAATGCGAACTCGATGCACAAGGCCGAATCTTACTACCACAATCGTTATCGGATGAAGCAGGAATCGATCGTGAATGTGTTATTGTCGGGGTTTCCGATCATGTGGAAATTTGGGCGAAAGATCGTTGGGATGCTTATTATTCTGAAGCCAGCAATTCTTTTGAAGAAGTAGCAGAAAAATTAACGGATTTCTTGGTCTGATATGGAACATATCTCGGTACTGCTGAATGAAGCCATCGATGGACTTGAAATCAGACCTGACGGCATCTATGTGGATGCTACACTCGGTCGCGGGGGACATGCCCGCAAGATTGCTGAAAAGCTGACAAGCGGTCGCTTGATCGCATTCGATCTGGATGAACAAGCGATTGAAGAAACAAAATTATTACTCGCCGATCTGATGGATAAAATCACAATCGTTCATGCGAATTTCGCTGATATGAAACTAGAATTATCGAAACTCGGAATTGTAAAGGTAGATGGTATCTTAATGGATCTAGGCGTTTCATCGCCGCAATTCGATGATCCGGCACGGGGCTTCAGTTATCGTTATGACGCTCGACTGGATATGCGCATGGACCAAACGAAAGAACTCAGTGCTTATGAAGTTATCAATAATTATCGGTTTGATCAATTGATGAAGATATTCAGCCAATACGGAGAAGAACCCTTCGCAAAGAACATCGCCCGTAAGATCGAAGCAGCCAGAAGCAAGGCACCGATCGAGACGACGTTGCAACTTGTGGATGTTATCCGTTCCGCTCTCCCCGCAAAAGTACTCAGTAAAAAAGGTCATCCGGCAAAACAAGTATTTCAAGCCATTCGTATTGAAGTCAACGGAGAACTTGATTCGTTAAAAAAAGCACTAATAGAAGGAATCTCATTATTGAATGAGCGTGGAACATTCTGTATCATCACGTTTCATTCGTTGGAAGATCGTATGGTCAAAGAAATGTTTAAAGAAGTATCAACCGTATATGTACCTAAGAAGTTACCAATCGCGCTGTTACCGAAGGCAGACTATGAAGTGACGACTAGAAAACCAATTATTGCCAATGAAAGTGAACTGAGTGAAAATCAACGTTCCCATTCAGCAAAACTACGTATATTGCGCAAGACAGGAGGAAAATAGAAATGGCTAAAAAAGTAAAACGCATTACCAGAAAAAAATTAAGAATCGAACGAGTAGCAACTTTGCTTTTTATGGTGTCATTGATGTTTTTCTTTGTTTCGTCGATCTTCTTGAGATCCTATAATGTAAATCTGAGTGTCCAACGCCAAAACGTGGAAAAACAGATTGCGGCTACCCAATTGCAGAATGAATCACTGCGTGTTGAAGTTGCTCAACTCAGCACTTATGACAGAATCGCCGCCATTGCCGCAGCGGATGGTCTGATGCTTCATCAAAACAATATCGTAACGGTCAAGACGAGTGAATAATATGCGTAAGAGAAGCAACGGCATGCTTCTTTTTATCATTCTTATTTTCGGATTGGTCGGATGCTTGATTGCTTCAAATGTTTATGTGGTGACTATTTTGGGAAAACATTTGAACTCACAAACCGATTTAGATGATTATGCGGCCAATATCAATACAAAAACAACGGTCTTACAGGCAAAACGCGGGTTTATCCTAGATCGAAACGGAAATATCATTGCCCAAGATAACGAATCTTATACCTTGGTCGCAGTCGTGAAAGATATTCGCCAAAGTCAAAAAGAAACGGCTGCCTATGTGGTTGATCAACCAAAAGCTGCTCAGCTGTTAGCACCGATATTAAAAGCACCGCTTGACTATCTGCTTAACAAGTTAACGACGGCCAGCAGCACCGGTAAATTTCAAACGCTATTTGGATCGTATGGGAATAACCTAACATTAGCCCAGCGAAAAGCCATCGATGCGTTGGGATTGAGTGGTTTAGTTTTCCAGAAAACAATTACACGTAATTATCCACTGGGACTTTTTGCCTCGCATTTAGTTGGATTTTCGCAGTTTGTGACCGCAAACGGTGAAACGGGTGAAGAACTCAAAATGGTCGGTAAAATGGGACTTGAACTTATTTATAACGAGAGTCTGTTAGGAACCAATGGTAAACAAGAGATCACAGTCGATCGAAATGGTTATGTTCTACCGGGTTCGAAAGTAACTAAAGTAGATGCGATCAATGGCAATGATGTTATTTTAACATTGGATAAAAGCATACAGGAAACCCTTGAAGCAACCATGAAACAATCACTATCGCAATTCAGTGCTGATCAGGCATGGGGTGCTGTCATGGAAATTTCAACAGGAAAAGTACTCGCATGGGGTCAAGCGCCATCATTCGACCCCAATAATATCACCATCACCGATTACACCAATTTAGGTGCACAATATGCCTTTGAACCAGGTTCTACGATGAAAGCTATTACCTATGCGGCCGCAATCGATGCCGGTGTTTACACAGGTTCGGCTACTTTTGATAGTTCATCATTCAGAATGGGGATTAAGAACGGGTTACCGATCCGCGTAAAAGTTAATGAAAGTGCAGTCGAAGTGATCAATAACTCAAATCATAAGAATTGGGGAATCATCAGTTATGATACCGGCTTTGTTTATTCATCAAATGTTGGAATCGCCAGTCTTTTAACGAGTACATTAAGCGCTGATACATTTAAAAGTTATATTGAAGCGTTCGGTTTTTTGAAGAAAGTATCAACTGATGGACTTCCCGAAACGATCGGACAAATGAGCTTTAAATACCCGATTGAAAAACTGACTCCCGGCTTTGGTCAGGGCATTACGGTAACGATGTTACAAATGATGCAGGCTTATTCGGCAATCTTCAGCGATGGGACCATGATCAAGCCTTACTTTGTCGAACAGATTCGCAATGCTTATACAAAAGAAGTCCTCTTTCAAGGATCGACAACGATTGCCGGAAGTCCCATCAAGGCGACCACTGCCAAAAAAATGCAAGAATTGATGTATAAGGTGGTCTATGACGAACGGGGTACCGGTAAAAACTATGCCATTCCCGAAGTCAATATTATCGCCAAGACAGGTACTGCACAGGTCGCTATCAACGG
>JBBRCP010000042.1:0-14375 GCA_038204785.1 Erysipelotrichales bacterium | reverse complement strand
ACGGTTGTCGCTGTTGACGACAAAGATGTTGCGGCGTTCAGAAAACTTCAGGAATTAGGAGTCGAGCTTGAAATACGTAAAGTACCAAGCGAATCCGCAGAAGACATCAACAAGTTATTTAAATAAGAAAAATAAGAAAGGGAACGAATAAACATGCAATTTAATGCAATCCAAGTTATTTTGGTTTTCATTGTTACGTTCATCGCAGCAATCGACCAGTTTTCCTTCCTTGAGTCATTATACCAACCAATCGTAATGGGACCGGTAGTCGGTGCTATTCTTGGTGATGTGAACGTCGGTTTGATCATCGGCGGATCGTATCAGTTAATGATGATCGGAAGTATGCCAGTTGGAGGCTCACAGCCACCAAATGCGGTAATCGGAGGAATCATGGCGACTGTCTTCGCAATTTCCATGAAGATCACGGATCCGCAAGCCGCTCTAGGACTTTCAATTCCGTTTGCTTTACTCGGACAATATGCAGTTATTCTGGTCTTTACGGTTACTTCACCGTTAATGTCCAAAGCTGACCAATATGCTAAAGAAGCCAACACGGGTGCAATCGAACGTTTGAATTACATCACGATGGGCGCTTTAGGTTTATTCTTCGCTATTATCGTATTAATCGGATTAGTTTCCGGTCAAGCGATCGGTACAACCTTAACCACCGTATTACCTGCATGGGTATGGGCTGGATTAAAGGCTGCCGGTGGTATGATGCGTTTCGTAGGTTTCGCTGTTCTGTTAAAAGTAATGATGTCAGCCGAATACTGGGGCTTCTATTTCGCCGGTTTCGCACTTGCTAATATCGTTGCAGGCGCAGGATTAGGCGACCAAGCATTAGCGTTGATCGCTATGTTGGGTATTGCTTTAGCCATCTATGACTTCCAAGTCAATGTTAAAATCAAACAGAATTCAAGCAAAGGGGTGAGCTCAAATGGCATCTAATACTTCAAATCAATACAAGAATTTAACGCCTGCTGCGCCACTTGATAAGAAAACTCTAAATCAGATGGCTTGGCGTTCATTATTCCTGCAAGGTTCGTTCAACTACGAACGTATGCAGGCAGCCGGCTGGTTGTATGGAATTATCCCGGGTCTGAAGAAGATCCATACCGATAAAGAAGATCTGTCTCTTTCAATGGAACATAACCTTGAGTTCTTCAATACTCACCCGTTCTTGGTCACCTTCGTTATGGGTATCGTATTATCATTAGAACAACAAAAAGCTGATATTGGAATGATCCGTGCGGTACGTGTTGCCGCAATGGGACCACTCGGCGGTATCGGTGATGCAATATTCTGGTTTACGTTAGTTCCAATTGCTGCCGGTATCAGTGCCAATATGGCATTAAACGGAAGTATCTTGGGTCCTATCGTATTCTTATTGATGTTCAATGTTGTTCAGTTCACTGTTCGTTATGGTTTGATGCACTGGTCATATCGACTAGGAACATCAGCCATTGAGACATTGACTCGTAACGCTAAAGAATTTACGCGATCAGCCAGTATCTTGGGTATCGTTGTAGTAGGTGCACTTACATCATTGTATGGTTCAACCACCATCGCTACAAAGATTCCAAATGGTGAAGCACCAATCGTTCTACAAAAAATCTTAGACGGCATCATGCCGAAATTGATCCCACTTGCTTTGACACTCGGCCTTTACTGGTTGATCAAAAACAAGAACTGGTCAGCAGTTAAATGTATCGGTTTAATTCTGGTTGTCGGCTTAGTCGGCGGCTTCTTGAAGATTTTCGCTTAATGAGAGACTCCTCCCTAAAAACATTCTCGTAAATTCAGTAAAGGAATCCTGGGCCATCAGGGTTCCTTTGGTACGTTTACGATTGATTCGCTTTTCGGGAATAGTGAAAGGATTTTGTATGATAAAACTATTTGTCAGTGATATTGATTGGACGTTATTCGATCCGATTTCAGGAAAGATCCCAATGATCAATGTACAAGCTCTCATAGAACTCCAAAAGAGCGGTGTAACGCTTGCTTTGGCCAGTGGAAGGCTTCTGCGCGCAACTCTTGAAATCGCTCGTATGCTTCACATGGATGAATATGGTGGCTATATCATTTCTTCCAACGGAGCCTCGGTAATCAATGTTACAACGCAGATTAGTAGTGTTGATAGGAAACTCACTGTAAACGATCTTCGCGCGCTTTATAATGATGCGAAACGTTTACACTTACATTTTTCGGTAGATCAAGGTGTGAATGTCATTGCCAACGGATTTGATGAGGCGCTAAGGTATGATCGTGATGTGGTCGGACTGACTTTTCAACATCCCGCTGATGATTTAAGTTCTTATATTCTAACTCCATCGCATAAATGCGCTGTCACGAAGAATTCCGATGAATCGGATGACTTGATGGCTGAGATGATTGAGTTGTGGCAGGATCGTGTCAGTATTGTTCGATCACATGAAAACTTCTTGGACATCATGGCTCAAGGAGTCAGTAAATCAACCGGCATCCAATCATTGTTTGAAGGTTTGAATCTTGATTTCTCGGAAGTTGCCGCAATTGGTGATGCCGAGAATGATCGTTGGATGTTGATGCATGCGGGATTATCCGCCTGTGTTGCTAACGGATCTGATTCAATCAAGCAACTCACAGACCGAACCGTAGCCTCAGCTGCCAATGGCGGAGTTGCCGAGTTTGTTTATAGTATCATCGAAATGAATAAAAAAAGGTAATGCGGAATCGCATTACCTTTACTTTTATAGAAGGTTATCGAATTATTCGGTAGCATCCAAATCAATAAACGGACGGTTCGAAATCTCTTCCAAAATTTCAGCATGTTTCTTTTCGGTAAAATCAAAGAAGAACATCGGTATAATACTCAATACACAAGCAATCGCTGGGAAGATCGATAATAATGAGAAGATTCCTTGTAATGTAGAAGCCGATTGCGAAGCATTATTGACATATCCGACATAACTCAGAACAACACCGATCCAGAATAAGCCGAAAGCAGATTGTAGTTTAGTTGTAAATGTATGCATCGAGAAGCATAAGCCTTCGGTACGCTTATTTGTTTTCCATTGTAGGTAGTCAACGGAATCTCCAACTAAAGCGTAGGTGATAACGTCATTCATTCCTAGCGACATCCCAACGAAGAACAATAAGACAAAGGTCAATGTCATGTTTCCATAACCGACGAAGAACATGATCAGATGAACTACACCTCCCAAAGCCAAACTGGCAATGTACATTGTTTTCTTCGAGAAGCGCTTTGTGAAAAAGGGAGTGATCATCATAGCGAAGATCATCGAGGCGATCAAGATACCTCCTAATAGTGAGAAATAACCTTCATTGCCTAAGTTGTATTTCGCAAAATAGGTACCGGCAGTAGCGATTACCATCCGGAATGCTCCTAGAAATCTTGAAAGTTGCAAGATGATCAATGGCTTATTATGAATGATCATATTGATGTTTTCTTTGAATGTGGAAGGTTTACTCTTATCGATGACACGCTCTTTTGTTCCAAGCGATGCAAAGTAGAATAAACCGCCTCCGACCGTCGACATCAGGACAGCTGCCCAGAAGTAACCATTGGCACCACTACCCATCGATGCAATCATGATCGGTGGTAGAACGATTGAGATTGCCATACCTAAATTGCAAAAAATACGTGAATAGGTAACAAGACTCAAACGTTCTTTAGGATTGTGAGTGATGGCTGCCGAAAGTCCCCAATAAGGGATATCGGAAACCGTAAACACCATATCCCACATAATATAAGTCACATAAGCATAAAGTAAACGCATGCCATAACTAAGTTGTGGAGCCACAAAGCACAAAATCGTGAATACCGCCATCGGAATCGGGATCGCAAATAAGTACGGGCGCAGTTTCCCTTTTGACGACCGTGTATTGTCGACGATCGAACCCATGATGGGATCATTAACAGCATCCCAAATACGAGCCACGAGCAATAAGGTACCGACAGCTGCCGGTAATAACTTCAAAACATCTGTGTAGAAAATCATAATATAGGTGACTGTAAAATTGTAAATCATATTCTGTCCCATACCGGCAAAACTAAAATACAGTTTTTCCTTTAAAGGCAACTTCTCATCATTCACCATACATTTCCCTCCGTTATTACTTTCAGTATAATCGTTTTAGACTCTTGTGGCAAAGTCTTTTTGAGTGCTTATGGCAATCTTGCGTATTCTTGTTATAATGGAATCAAGAGGTGATCGGATCATGGGAAAAGCTCAATTGAAGCGGTTTACATGGGAAGACAAAGCAGCACTACTCAGCGGCCGAAACCAATGGGAAACACATCGTATTCAACGTTTGAACATCAACAGCGCGTGGATGTCGGATGGACCGCATGGGTTGCGAAAAGAAATAACGATGAACGATACAAAGTCGATCAGTACCGTTGCTTCAACTTGTTTTCCGTGTGCGGTTACCTTGGGTAGCAGTTTCGATGATGATCTTATTAGTAAAATTGGTGAAGCCATCGGGATCGAAGCGCTTTCAAATGGTGTTTCGCTGGTTCTGGGACCAGGAGTCAATATCAAGCGCAACCCGCTTTGCGGACGTAATTTCGAATATTATAGCGAAGATCCGCTTGTTGCCGGTCGTTGCGGTTCAGCTTTTATCAAGGGAGTTCAATCCACATCAGCGGGTGCTTGTCTGAAACATTTCGCATGTAATAATCAAGAAAAGAATCGATTGACTGTGAATTCGGTCGTCGATGAACGGGCACTTCACGAATTATACCTCAAGCCATTTGAATGGGCTATTAAACATGCGCATCCGGAAGCTGTGATGAGTGCTTACAATAAAATTAACGGCGATTATGCGTCCGAAAATGCATACTTACTGAGTGTTATATTACGTGAACAATGGGGATTTGAAGGATTGGTCATCAGTGATTGGGGTGCAACCAATGATCGTGTCAAAGGGCTTAAAGCGGGTCTGGATCTTGAAATGCCGAGTAGCGGAGGTATCAATACCCGTAAAATATGTAAAGCCTTACAAGCAGGAGATCTGAGTGAAGAAGAAGTAGATATCAATGTCGAGCGCGTTCTGAACTTCAGTCAAAAACAACGTAATACAGCCGTTGTTGATTACGCTGGACATCATGACTTGGCTTCACAAGCATTGGAAGAAAGTGCTGTGTTATTGAAAAATGAACATCATCTGCTTCCGCTGTCAAGTAATAAGACATGGTATGTGATCGGTGATTTTGCGCAAGAACCTAAATTTCAAGGTTCCGGGAGTTCACGTGTCAACCCTACGATGTCCAGTACTTTTATCGATTCATTGAAGACGAATCAACAGAATTATGAATTCGCTCAAGGATATGAAGGGTTGATTGACAAGACAAATAATACCTTACTAAAACAAGCCATCGAACTGGCAGAAAAATCAGATCATGTGATCTTGTTTGTGGGTTTAAATGATGAGTATGAAATCGAAGGGCTCGACCGCACACATCTGCAACTGCCGGCCAATCAGTGCGAATTAATCGATGAGATCACGCGTGTAAATAAAAGGGTAATCGTTGTGTTAAGCGCCGGGTCTGTTGTCGATATGGCTTGGGCGGATGAATGTTGTTCGATCCTCAATGTTTTTTTACCGGGACAAGCATCCGGTCCTGCTATCTTGCGATTGTTGAACGGCACTGCGAATCCTTCCGGCCATTTGAATGAAACAATTCCTTTTTCTTATATGGATGTTCCAAGTGCAGGTTTCTATGATAAAGAATTCAATCAAGCATGCTACAAAGAAAGTCTATATGTCGGATATCGATATTATGATTCATTGAATATGGATGTTCGGTATCCGTTTGGTTATGGATTGAGTTATACCGATTTTGAGATTGTAGATGTTCATGCGGGAAGTTCTAAACTCACTGAAGCAGATGCACTTTCCGTTAACGTCGATGTTCGAAATACAGGAGTATATGATGGAAAAGCAGTCGTGCAAATATATATACGTCCCGACCGTGCTGCTTTATATCGTCCCGTTCATGAACTCAAGGCCTATAAAAAAATATCGATCATGCAATCTGAACTTGTTTCGCACGAGTTCATACTTGAGTATTCAGATTTTGCTTATTACCATCCAACACTTTCTCGTTTCTGTGTGGAAACCGGTGATTATGCGATTGAGATCGGGTTTGATAGTCGTGATATCAAAAGAACGATCACTGTTCATGTGGAGGGTGAAACCAATCTTCCGCTTATGAATGATGAAGCGTATCGTTTTCCGATTGCGTTTACCGACGAAGATTTCAAACTTATCTATCAAAAAGAAATAGAGAAAGACATAAAACCAAGCAAGGGTACTTTCGATATGAATTCAAGTTTGGAAAGTCTCGCACAAGGGTTATCCGGTAAAATTTTATTGAAAGTCGCACAGGAGATGGTCAACAAACAAATAAAATTCGCTAAATCAGATAAACTTAATCGAGAAATAGCGACTACGATTGCATCCGAACTACCATTACGCGCAGTTGTTATGATGGGTAAGGGAATCGTCAGTGAAACAAACGCAAAACGGATATTGCGCTTGTGTAACGGGAAAGGCTCAAATGGACATGAGTGAAAGTAGATCTCATCAACTGGCAAAGAAGATCGCAGTGAAAAGTGCCGAACTATTGGAGAATTTTCAGTGGTCCGACCATAAAGCAGACTTGCTCAAAGCCAAAGCAGATCTAGATGAATTGGATAAACTGATTGATTACTTGAAGGAAGACTTAAAGCAACGTTGAATCGTTGCTTTTTTTAGGAGGGTGCGACTGAAATTCATACAAGAGAACAGGAGGATTTAAAATGATAACATCTTCATGGCTCTTGTATGTATCGATTGCTGCCGGGATTGCCGCTATCTTCAAATTACTCACATCAGGCCGCGGTGCCGTCAGTATTCCAGGAATTCGTATATCATGGGGAAAATAAAGGACGCAACGCGTCCTTTTCCCGATCATCACACGCTAAAAGTTAAAGAAATGCCGATTTTCGAACGTCCTCGTGAAAAAGCACAGCGATTCGGTATTCGAACATTATCCAATCGCGAACTATTAGCGTTGATTTTGCGAACCGGTACGAAAAAAGATTCAGTTTTTGATGTGGCTGATCGACTGATGCAGTTATCTTCGGGGATTCGAGATCTACCTATGTTGACCTACAAACAACTGACTTCCATCTCGGGTATCAGTGATGCCAAAGCGACAGAACTTATGGCAATCACAGAGTTATCACGGCGCATGGCTCAAGATCAAGCTTACGAATTCGATGTAGTCGACCAACCTGGAATGTTAGTGAATTGGTTACAGAAGGAATTAGGCTATGCGCAACAGGAACACTTTCTGGTGATATTCCTAAATACCAAGAATCATATCATAGGACATAAAGTATTGTTTGTCGGTGGTCTGGACCGTTCAATCGTCCATCCGCGGGAGATATTCAAGGAAGCATTAGCCTATAGCGCAGCGCGTATCATCGCTGTTCATAACCATCCGAGTGGGGATGTTACTCCCAGTGAAAACGATCTTCAAGTGACAAAGATTTTGGAAGAGGCAGGAACAACAATGGGAATCCCGTTATTGGATCATGTGATCGTAAGTCGACGACAGTACTGTAGTTTACGCCAAAAACTGAGAATTGATTGAATCAACACTGAAAGCACCGTATAATAACAGTGGTGATATCATGTCTCAATTGACAAAGTTGCAAAGAATCTTGATTTGGATTATATCCATTGTGCTGAGTTGCACAATGATTTTAAATATCGTTAAATTTTCTACGCCGTTGGATACAATCAGCGCCAAAGGATACGATATCTTTACGATGTTGCGATATTCATTAATTGAAAACCCAATCCGTTCCACAACGGATTTTTTCACTGACATGTCGAAACTATGGCAAGTTCGTCAAGAAAACGAAAAATTGCGTGAACAACTCGAATTACTTTCCAGTTACCAAGCAAAACTTCAAGAAGCGTATCGTCAGATTGAAGAACTGAAAGAATTAAACAAGCTCACAACTACGATCAATGCTTATGATCTACTTAAGGCAATGGTCATTTATCGCGGTAGTGACTCGTTCAATAACAGTATTTCCCTTAATGTCGGTAAAGCAGATGGAGTTGTTATTGACGATGCGGTCGTTTCAAGTAAGGGTTTGATCGGTAAAGTAATCGATGTTAGTGACCATACCTGTGTTGTACGATTACTGACGACCGAAACAGGTAATAATAAAGTGACAGTAAAAATCCAATTGAGTTCAGCTTCAACGGCTGAAGCAATACTTGAAAATTACGATTCAAATAAAAATGCATATGTGGTACGACTACTGAATACCGGCTCAACTATTACCAAGGGAATGACAGTTATTTCTTCCGGTTTAGGTGGTGTTTTCCCAAGCGGTCTGTTGATTGGTACAGTCAGTGAAGTACAAGAGTTGACCAATGCCGTCGGTATGACGATCTATGTTAATCCAGCTGCTGATTTCAGTCAATTTGAATATGTGGCTGTCGTTAAAAGAAAGTAGGGACTGAAATGTTGATTCACATCTCTTTTGTAGCTATGGGATTTTTTATCGACATGTTGATCAGTTTCATATTTCCGGTCGATTTCGCGTTAAAACACCTAATCTTCGTTCCAAATATGGGAATTGCGGCATTGATACTAAGTTCACGTTCGATGAAACCGCTAGATGCGTTGATTTTAGCGTTTATAGCCGGATTTATTTTGGATTTCAGCCACTATGGGTTATTTTTGGTTTATGCTGTTGTCTACACCTTAACGATCTTAATCGTTATGTTATGGTCGAAACATATGACTGAAACGTTGTATGAATTAGTTGTTTTGGTAATTGTCGGAGTATTTATCAAAGAAGGAATGATCTATGGGTTTATGTTATTATCCGGGTATACAAATATGAGTTTACTAACATGGTTAGGTCGTCGTGAGTTTGTAACATTGATTGGGAATATTCCAATCATTATTGTGTGTATTTTCATGAATGATATCAAGAATAACCTAATGGTTTTTAAGGAAAATCAATTACGTCGCTCCGAAAAATTGCTCTGGGTCAAGTATAAAGGCAAGGAAAGTCGCTGACATGTCAGAGCACAAATCTTCTTATAAAGAAATATTGGACCAAACTGAGTTTCTAAAACTTATGGGGGCCAATGCGATCAACCGTTTCGGAGATTCGATTGATGCGATAGCATTCAGTTGGCTTGCCTACCAAATTACGGGTTCAGCTGTATGGTTGGCAATGATCTATGCCTTTAATGCAATTCCAAATATTCTGTTTCAACCTTTTGTAGGGGCTATCGTTGAGAAGATTAACAAGAAAACAGCGATGATTATCTGTGATGTAGCGCGCGGTATCTTAGTAAGCACTATCGCAATTCTAACTTTCACGGGTCTAATCAACGTATACTTATTAATGACGTTTACATTTTTGATGTCATGCTTCGAATCCATACGAATGCCGGCAGGAAGTGCGATCGTACCTTCTGTTTTGGATAAAAGTAAATATACGCACGGTCTGTCAATGTATTCGACCGTTTCGCAAATAAGTCAGTTCATTGGCATGAGTTGTGCCGGTGCGATTATTGGATTCTTTGGGGTAAAAGCGGCTATTATGATCGATGCCATCACATTCTTCTTATCAGCTCTGATCTTGTTGAATATCAAACCGAAACGAAATTATGCGCGTGCTGTACAACAGAGTGGACCGCTTACCATGATCAAAGAAGGGTTTATCTATTTTAGCAAACAAAAATCGATTTTCATTTTATGTATTGTTACATTATTTATCGGATTATTGATCATGCCGCTATCGGTTTTACAGACACCTTACGTAGTCAGTGTGCTAAAACTGGATGCTAAAGCGTTATCTGTCATCGGGATGTCGGTCATCAGTGGTATCGCGATGGGTTCTTATCTGTTTCCGCAACTCAAATATCGCTTCGGTACCCATAAAGTATTCACAGGAGCGGGTTGTATTGCCGGAATCTTCTATCTATTTCTTCCGTTGTTAGGTTATTTCAAAACAGTCACGATGATTTACTTAACCCTGATCATTGTCGGAGTTGTAATTGGCTTTGCGGTTGGCTGTGTGAATACGGCGATCAATGTATCACTGATTCTACATGTCGATCCTAGTTATTTATCGCGAGTTACTTCGATGTATCATGCTTTATCACTGGTTTCTGTTCCAATTGGTTCACTCCTTGTGAGTATTTTACTATTGATGATGGATACTCCGAAGATCCTTTTCCTATATGGCATTGTTGGATTGATTTTCTTTGCTTATCTATTCTTTTCTCCGACGCTAAAAGATTTATAAGGTGGAACACTTCAATAAGGGGGAGTAGGTAATGAATCTATTCAAAAAAATCTTCCATGATTTCAATGAGAATCTAAGTTTGAACAAGCTGTTACGAATTTTAGTCATCATAGTGATTATTTACATCATCACTATATCTTCGGGAATCTGGTTAGCGATTCTACGAAAACTGCAAGCAGTATTTCTACCGTTTGCGGTTGGATTTGCGATAGCATATATCGTAAGACCCTTGATCATATGGTTGGAAAGGTTCAAGATAAGACGAAAATTCATCGTTCCCTTACTGGTTATTTTCGTAATCGGACTCCTCACTTGGATCTTCGCTTCGTTGATCCCAACATTCTATAATGATATTTTTGCATTTATCGGATCGCTTGTCGAAAGTGTTACGAAATTCTATGATTGGTATGTAAAATTCAGTGGAAATGTTCCATCACCGATCGTTGCCGGATTTACTGAAAGTATCGTCAAATTTCTTAATGACTACACACTGTGGATGCCGAATGTGTCTGCTATGGTTCCACAATTTGTCGGTAATCTGGCTACCTTTCTCGTAAATTTCCTTTTCTCTTTCATTGTTGCGATCTACGTTATGTTTGATTATGAGAATATCACAAAGAGTCTATTGAAGGTAGCTAAAAGTTTCGCTGATGGTTTACCTGATTATATTATCGCGATCGATGATGAAGTCAGTGTTTATCTTCGGTCATTGATCGTATTGATGTTGATTAAATTTGTTGAATACAGTTTCCTTTACTATCTAATTGGCCATCACAATTGGCTGATTCTGGGTGTCCTAACTGCGATTGGTTTATTGATTCCGTATTTTGGTGCTTCAATGGCCAATGTGATCGGTATTATTACAGCGTTGAGTCTACCTACGTCGAATGTCGTTATATTGATTATAGCGATTACGATCTTATCGAATGTGGATGAATATGTAATTACGCCGATGGTCCATTCACGGCGCGGTCAGGTACAACCCTTATGGACACTATTTTCGGTATTTGCAGGTGGAATCATGTTTGGACCGGTCGGAATTATGTTTGCTGTTCCGACATATATGTCGATTCGTACCGTGATTCGATTATATCGACTCAGAAATGAACCGAATGATTCTGAATCTTCTGTGAAAACAAACACTGTATTTTAATCTTTAGCTTACCTATGCTATAATTTCAACTAGAAAGCAGGGATGTTATGAAAAAGAAACTGAATTTACTTCTGATTTCAATCATGTTGGTGGGTTCACTAAGCGGTTGCAAAGCCTCCAAACTAACCATTGGCGTTACTATATATCCAATCCAATACCTCGTTGAGCGTCTGGCAGGGGATAGTGTTAACGTTGTTATGTTAACCGAAGGATCAACAATCCAACGTGCCCAGATTTCCGGAGATTACATGGCAAAACTCAAAAATATGGATGTGTTGTTTCATATCGGCGGCTTAGAACCTTATATGCCTATTTATCTCAATCAAATTCGAAAAGTCGGCGTCAATATGGTTGATTTATCTTCCACAGCCGGTGTTTACAGTTTTAAACGATATACGACGTCGAATGTGGCCGGTAGTGATGTTACAGTCGAATCCGATTATTATAAAGGAAGCCCATTTAATACAGTTGATATGTATGATAAAGATCCAATGTTATGGATGGATCCGATCTCAATGATCAGTATGGCAAAAACCATCAAAGATTGGCTGAATAAACATTATCCGGAAGAAACTAAATTATTTGACAAGAATTACATCTTACTTAAATCCGAACTTGCTAAACTTGATGCCGAATATCAATTACTTCGTATCAATAAGAAAAATGTAGGCTTCGTTTCGATTACTCCAACTTATGGCAATTGGCAAAAAGCCTATGGTTTCCATGTCTATCCGGTAATTCTATCTAAATACGGTGTCATTCCATCCGATAATCAGATGCAGATTATAAAAAGCAAAATCAGAGAAGACGGTATTCAATATATGGCTATAGAACCGAATCTAAGTGAAGATATGACAGCTATCAGTAATTCAATCAAAGATGAGTTAGGGCTGAAACCTATCTCATTACATAACCTTTATTTCCTAACGGAAGCCGAAATCGCGGCAGATAAAGATTACCTTGCGATCATGTATGAGAATCTGACAGTACTGGAATCAATTGCGAAATAGGTAGATTGGCTGTCTGCGGACAGCCTTTTTTATGCACACTGACACGTTCTCTTATGTTTTAATTGATACCGGTACATGTTACAATAAACGAAAGAGGTGCAGAATGAAAAAAATGTTACTTGTGGACGGAAATTCTATGCTGTTCAGAGCGTATTACGCTACAGCGTATACACGCTTGGGATCTTCTGCTCAAACTGTCAGTACGAATGCCGTTTATGGATTTATAAGTATGTTGACTAAAGCCATCGAGCTTGTTCAACCGCAAGCAATGCTAGTCGCATGGGATAGTGGAAAGAAGACTTTCCGGCATAAGGAATACCCTGAATATAAGGGTACACGCAAACAACTACCGCCCGAATTGATCGAACAGTTTCCCATCGTCAGAGAGTATCTAGATGCTACCGGTTTATGTCGATATGAATATGAAAACCTGGAAGCCGATGATATCATCGGCTGTTTGGTTAAACAATACCCGGATTGGGACATCAATGTCTTGACCAGTGATCGTGACTTGCTTCAATTAATCGATGCAACAACATCTGTTTGGTTGATGAAAAAAGGAATCACCGAAATCGTCGAAATGGACGAAGCCGCCATGATGGAAGAACTCCATCTGACACCGAATCAAATTCCCGATCTGAAAGGATTGATGGGAGATGCTTCCGATAATATTCCCGGTCTACCTGGGGTCGGTGAAAAAACAGCGAATCGACTTCTTCAGGATTATGGAACACTTGAGAATGTTCTTGCTCATGAAGAAGATCTAAAAGGAAAACTTAAAGAGACGGTTCATAATTTCAACCAACAAGCTGTATTTTCTAAATGGTTAGCAACGATCAAAACAGACGAAATAATGCCTGTTTCGTTAGATGATATGCTTTTCAATCCCAACAAGAATGGTGCTTTGGGATTTTTCAGAAAATATGAAATGAATTCTCTGATACGCAAAGCCGAAGAGACCATGATATTCAACGAAGATCCGGAAGATCATCCGCAACATGAGTTTGATCATCTTGATCGCACATTACCAATCGCAATCTATGCTCATTATCGATTAGATACAATTTGGCCGAATCCGTTTCTTGGGATGGCTTTCAGTGACGGCACCGTTAATACCTATATGACGATCGAAGAGATCGTTGGTGATATCAAAGTCAAAAAATGGTTGGCCAGCGAAACAAAGAAAATTGTCTACGACGCAAAAAGTATATTTCATGCTGCGGATGCAGCCGGACTTGTGATCAACGGCGTCGATGATGATTGTATGATCGCTGCCTTTCTTGGTGATTCGGCATTGGTTTCATTCCAAAAGATCAGTGAAAAATTAGGCTGGCCCACAGCTCCTGTGGCCAGTATCGACGATGCATCATGTTTAGCAGCACGCCAGATTGCCGATAAGATTGCTCAGCAATATTCCTCGTTGATCGCGGTGCTTGATGATAAAGGTATGACAAAATTGTACCGCGATATGGAGATTCCTTTAAGTTATGTACTTTATCAGATGGAGAAAAGCGGCATTAAAGTTGATCTTTCGGTGTTGAATACGATTGCCGATCAAACACTCCAGATCATGAATACACTCTCGGAACAAATCTTTCAAAGTGTTGACTTTACCTTTAACATCAACTCACCGAAACAACTTGCAGAAGTGCTGTTCGATAAATTGAATCTGCCTGCTAATAAGAAACGTTCCACGGCAGTTGAGGTGCTTGAAAATCTTCAAGCAGCACATCCGGTTGTTTCGCAATTAATCGAATATCGAAAATACCAGAAACTTTACTCAACCTATGCGCAAGGATTAAAGAAGTTCATCCACCCGGATGGTAGAATCCATACGGTTTATAATCAGTGTGTCGCACAGACCGGAAGGCTATC
>JBBRCP010000041.1:0-14936 GCA_038204785.1 Erysipelotrichales bacterium | reverse complement strand
TCGTGTTAAAATCATTCATGGGAAGTCTCTCCTTGTGATGTTTGTTTGAACACCTAACATTTTACAAGTTTGAGCTTCCCTTTTCTATGTCATTGGGAAATTACGCTACGAATCGTTTACACAACATTATTGTAACTGCCGTATCACAAAGTATTTATTAATAAAGAGTGGTTAATAAACAATGTTAACATTTACTATTTATCACGCAAGGTATAGTAGCTATTAGCTTGAAAACCATGGATAACTATGTCAATTCGTACAAATTTGATGTATTCTTAACAAGTAATATTATTTTTTAATACAGTTTCCAAATAGGTTCTGTCGAGCAGGAGGACATAAGATGACGCTTTTGAGGCATAAGCTGTTTTTTCTGAGTTGGATCGGAGGTTTGACGTTTCTTGCCGGAGCAACGAATATCTCAGCAATTATTCTTTTTGAAACGACGATCACGCATTATACCGGCAACATCAGTAAAGCAGCGATTTCACTCGGTAGTGGTGATTTTAACTCCCTCTGGATTATAATGGGTTATGTCGGATTATTCTCTTTCGGATCTGTACTCTCCGGATTTCTATTCTACGAGAGAACCCAAGGTATGAAAATAATGTATTCGGTTATCCCAATCTTATTTGGGATCGTACTACTCACAACACTTAAACTAAACAGTAATGAACATATCCTTCTTAAGGTAATTGCGCTAGGGATGGGACTCCAAAATGGAACATTTATCAGGATTCGCGGTATTCTCGTTCGAACGACACATATGACCGGCTATTTAACTGATGCAGCATTCTGTCTAGGCGCCGTACTTAGAGGGAATTTCCATGAACTATGGCATTTGATGTGGTACTTATTTTCGATGATTGTCTTCTTTACAGGGGGTGTCGCGGCTACTTTGTTGATCTCGCATTTCGGAATCAGAACACTGGAAATTCTATCGGCAATTTACATTATTCTTGGAATTTATGTCGCAATTGGGTATCCGAATCCTTTGATTTTTAGAAATCGAATTTAGGGGGAAAATATGTTTATCGCTCATAATCAAATAGCAGTAAGCCTAAGAATCAGTCCTTTTGGGTCTTACTTTTTATTGAACACTATTGATAGCACGATAGTGTTTTTGATTCAATTACTCTATTAGTTCGGTCGGATTAATAATCTCGTTATACGAAGCGTTTGAAGGCTATCAAATAACTAACTCGTACTTTCTTTAAAATAGTGTCTTTATAAATAGAAAAGTGATGTCTGTTGGGGTACAATAAAAGTAAGCTAGGAGTACTGCTATGCAAACAAAAATGAAGACGATAAGTAAGCTGACTGATAAAGTGGGCGCAACGCTGATTGAACGTGATATCCCGTCGATCGGTGAAGATGATATTTTAGTAAAAAACCTTGCCGTTTCAATCTGTGGTACAGATGTACATATTTATGAGTTCAATGAATGGGCACGGACCCGAATCCATACTCCCCAAATACTCGGTCATGAATTTGCCGGACAGGTCGTAAAAATCGGCAAGAATGTTACGAGTGTGAAATTAGGTGATATTGTCAGTGCCGAAACACATATCATATGTGGAGAATGTGAATTTTGCCGCGCTGGGAAAGGTCATATCTGCCAAAATACGTCGATCATCGGTGTCGATCGTGACGGTGCATTTGCGGAGTATGTTGCTATTCCGGCAAAGAATGCCTGGATCAACAATCCTAATATCGATCCTGCCTATCTGTGTGTACAAGAGCCCTTAGGTAATGCGATCCATACAGTTACTTCGGGTGAAACGCTTGGAATGAGTATTGCCATCGTCGGATGCGGTCCGATTGGCATCATGGCAGTTGATGTTGCGAAAGCGGTCGGTGCTTCGAAAGTATTTGCCATCGATATCAATGAGTATCGTTTAGAGTTAGCAAAGAAATTAGGAGCGGATGTCTGTCTAAATCCAAAACACGATGATGTTATCGCTAGAATAGTAGAAGCGACCCAAGGTCTTGGCGTGGATGTTGTCTGCGAAATGAGTGGCAGTGGCATTGCCATGAATCAGGCCTTTAAATATCTAAAAAAAGGTGGAAGAATGTCGATCTTAGGATTACCAGATGCACCCTTTGAAATCGATGTAGCTAATGATATTGTCTTCAAAGGAATTACCGTTAAAGGAATAACAGGTCGCCATATCATGCAGACTTGGCAACAAGGAAAAGAATTGATCGACTCAGGAAAACTTCATTTAGAGACAGCGGTTACCCACATCTTGGCGTTTGAAGACTTCGAAGAAGCCTTTGCGCTGATGCACTCAGGCAACTGCGGTAAGATCGTTCTGCGTGTCGGTGAAAAGGAGAATTTATGAGTGAACTTCATGAATTGGTGTTTCTGAAAGAACAACTTCAACAATTAAAAGATCAAGGTGTTTATCGAAAAATACCGATCGTTGAGACAGCAAATGAAGCAGAGATCATTGTGGATGGTAAGAAGGCCATCAATCTTTCATCTAATAATTATTTGGGATTTGCGAATCACCCACGCCTAAAAAAAGCGGCGATCGAAGCAATTGAAAAGTTTGGTGTCGGAGCAGGAGCAGTCAAAACGATCGTTGGTAATATGACTCTTCATGAACAACTCGAAGCTGATTTGGCAGCGTTCAAACGTGAGGAAGCAGTTATGCTTTTCCAATCAGGATTTAATTGTAATGCTGGTGTCATTCAGGCAGTTACGACGTATGGCGATTTGATCATATCCGATGAACTGAATCATGCTTCTATTATTGATGGAACACGACTCTCCAAAGCGGATCGAGCTGTCTATAAACATAGCGATATGAACGATCTACACCGCGTTCTTTCTGAACTACGCGAGAATTATAAACAAGTTCTGATCATAACAGATGGTGTCTTCTCAATGGATGGAGATCTGGCGAAATTGCCGGAAATCGTCGAATTAGCAGAAAAGTTCAACTGTTTAACGTACGTAGACGATGCCCATGGATCAGGAGTGTTGGGGGAGAACGGTCGCGGAACTGTCGACCATTTCCACTTGCAAGGTAGAATCGATTTTACGATTGGGACGCTATCAAAAGCGTTTGGTGTTATGGGAGGTTATGTTGCCGGGAAACAAGTGATGAAGGAATGGTTAAGTCATCGCGCCCGACCATTACTGTTTTCTACGAATCTGCCACCGGCCGTTGTGGGAGCCCTCATCGAAGCTGTTAAGATGTTGGAAGAATCAGATGAATATACAAAAGCAGTTTGGGAGAATGGAAATTACTTCAAGGCGAAAATGAAAGAAGCAGGGCTTGACATCGGTCACAGTGAAACACCGATCACACCGATCTTTGTGTTTGATGAAGCTAAAACAATGCTTTTCTCGAAGAAACTATTGGAGCGCGGAGTATTTGTTTCACCTATCATATTCCCAACGGTTCCAAAAGGAAAAGCCAGATTACGTGTGATGGTGACGGCTGCCCATACTCAATTACAACTTGATCAAGCAATCGCCACATTCATCGATGTCGCGAAAGAATTAAAGATCCTATAACCAATCAAGTTCGGTATTCCCGAACTTTTTTTATACACTCGTATAGATAAATCAACATAAATAGAATCATTCTTGTGGCTTTGTGATTTCATAACTCAAACTCGTTTTCATGGCTCTGTATCTGAGATATACGACTTAATAATGAATAATAACGAAGAAATTAGTCCACCAAAAAGAGTCAGTACCAGTTAACGAAAAGGATGTCAGTGACGTTTGAAAGTTAATTCTACCTTCAAGACGAGAAAGAATTAGTTGATTTGAAACAGTTGTAATCTCATAAATGTAATGACAAGTTTGGGGGCATCATAAACGACCTAAATACGAATAATTGTACCTACTTGAAGAAATCACAAAAAAAGGATAAAATATGGGTACCAATAGATAGGTCTAGTTATTACTCATATTGGGAAGCGATAGTACGCTGGATCCCATTGTAAATTATTTTCGTAAACGGCTATGCAGCCGGTTTTTGTTTAGTTGAATCATTGATGACGAAAGGCGGTACTATACAGAAATGAGTATCACCGGTATTATTGTCGCCGCCGGTAAATCTAGTCGGATGGCACCAAACCATAAGATGATTATGAAATTAAACGGAAAAACATTGATCGAGCGCAGTGTCAACAGCCTGCTTCCTTTTTGTGATCGAATCATTGTTGTTACCGGAGCGTTTCACCAAGAAATTACAGAGAGTTTAAACGGAAAAGAAAAAGTTGAGTTCTTTCATAATCCAGATTTTAAAGAAGGTATGTTTTCATCCCTCAAAATAGGTTTACGAGCTTCAACTAGCGAGCGAATTCTCTTTTTACCAGGGGATTGTCCTTTCATGGATGAGAATGTTATTGAGGAAATGATCGAAATTCAAGACGATATTGTTGTGCCTGTTAATCAAGGAAAGATTGGTCATCCCGTACTTTTTAGTTCCGCAGTCGCCGAAGAACTACTTACAGAATCTCATTTTTTAACCCTAAGGGAGTTTATTCGATATAGTGATCCTACCTTGGTCAATGTTGAATGTGAGAGTATTCTATGGGATATTGATACCCCTGAAGATTATGAAAGAGCCGAACGATATTTTTGTAATAAAGAAGAGAATCCTAGATCAGAACACCTACTACAATCCTGATTTTACTTTGACACGATGGAAATTTTTATTCGTACGATAAAATTCAATTTTAGTCGATTTAAGCGAGTAATCATTTTTTTGATAAACATAGTTGAATAAACTTCATTCCATATGAAAATGTTCTGGTATAAATATCCGAATGAACAAGAATTTGTTCATTTTTTTATGATTTGTTACCGAAAATTAACAATTTTATTTCATCTATGTATTGATGAACATCGATATATAGAATATCCTTTATATGTCGATAAAGGTAGATACAAGATGGAGAATATGGAAGCCAATGGATATCGACATGGCGAAAAAAATTTGGGTTCGAAGTTAGAAAAACTAGCTAAAGTTGAAGAACACTGCGCCAAAAAAGATAATATGTTGAGTAAGGTTCCTATCATGCTTATTCTGATTAAGATCGCCAATAAAACCTCACATTGGTTTAAACAAGCAGACTCAGATCCAAGTAAATCCAAAATTGATGTCGCTGCCGCTAAAATTTAGTTAAAAGGATCAACAAACCCAAAGGAGATCAACATGATCGATGTACTATTTATCTGTATTCACAACTCAGCAAGAAGCCAAATGGCAGAAGCATTTCTAAACCGACTCGGTGAAGGGAAATACCACGCAGAAAGCGCTGGTTTAGAACCTGGAAAACTGAACCCGTTAGTTGTTCAAGTCATGCAGGAGATCGGCTATGATATCAGTATGAATCCAACTAACTCAGTATTTGATTACTATACACAAGGCAGAAAGTATAGCTACGTAGTTAAAGTGTGCGATGCGATGAGTGGTCAACGCTGTCCGATCTTTCCTGGTGCTTTGCATACGATCGACTGGAATCTTGAAGATCCATCGTCGTTTGATGGGAGTCTTGAAGCTAAACTTGAAAGAACCAGACAAATCCGTGATCAGGTAAAAGCTAAAGTTGAAGCCTTCATCCTTGCTAATCAATAAGTTGAAATAAAAAAGCATATATATTCTTGTTCAGTTATCTGTAAACAGAAGTTGAATGAGAATCGAATGCTTTTTAATCGATATCAAAGTTACTGAAAATTCAGCCTATTTCGCACTTATAGAAGTGAGATTCAACCCTTTGAACTCAAAAAAGTGTAAAATAGAAAGGGTCTAGTTGATCTGCTCTTATCCACTTTAAGTTTGATTCTAAAGGAGTAGTTGCTGAGCCATTGAATGGGGACTATTGAATATCTAATAGTTCGGATATTGAAAGTATGAATCTAAATAACAAAACAATACAAAAACAAATGGAACATCGTACCATCCGTGAATTCACGAATGACCCCATTTCAAGTGAAGTCGTTGATGTTCTGATGGAAGTTGCACGCCGGACAGCCACATCTAGTGGAATGCAGGCCTATTCCATCATTAAAATAAGTGATCATTCGCTGAAGGGGAGAATAGCTGAAGTGTGTAAACAAGAATATGTTGCGCATGCATTACTATTATTGATCTTCGTAGCTGATCAATACCGTAATCATCGAATCGCCATGGAAAAAGATCCCGAATCGATCACAGTCGTTGGAATGGATCATTTCTTTCAAGCATTCACGGATGCGTGTATCGCAGCACAAAATGTCGTCAATGCGGCTGAGCCACTAGAACTAGGAAAGCTCTACTTGGGAAGTATCCTAAATGATCCGCAAGAAACACGTGATCTTCTTAAATTACCGAAGTGGACATTTCCGGTCGTTGGTTTGGCCATCGGTCATCCGAATCAAGAACCGCAATTAAAACCAAGAATGGGGAATCAACTGCGTGTGTTTGAAAATGAATATGTATGTTTTGATCATTACCTGAACGAAATCGAAAGTTATGATACGGAAATGCAGGAATATTATGATCTGCGAGATACCAATCAACGTTTGGACAGTTTTAGTGAACAGATCGCGAAAAAATCGAAACTTGGTCTTATTAAACGCCAGGAGATGTTGAATCTAGTTCGAGATCAAGGTTTTGATCTTAAGCTAAAATAAGCGATTAAAGCTACCCGATATAGAAAAAAGCGGTTCATTATGACCGCTTTTACTGTTTTATAAATAGATTATACGATTTTGGTTGCCCAATCCTCACAGTTCCAAACATCATTGACTACATCCTGATAGAACTCAGGTTCGTGACACACAAGCAATATGGTTCCCTTATATTCCTGTAGTGCGCGTTTCAACTCTTCCTTGGCATCGAAATCCAAGTGATTTGTTGGTTCATCTAACACAAGGACATTTGTCGGCGTATGAAGCATCTTACATAAACGGACTTTGGCTTGTTCACCACCACTGAGAACACTGACTTTCGATTCGACTTGTTGGTGAGTCAATCCGACTCGAGCCAACACATTGCGAGCTTCATATTGTGTAAAAGCCGGGAATGATTGCCAGATTTCTTCGATACAGGTATTGTTATTGCTACTTTTACTTTCCTGTTCGAAGTAACCGATTGAAAGATATTCACCGGTACTGACTTTTCCGTCTAAAGGTTCAATATGACCCAGCAGACTTTTTAATAAGGTGGATTTACCAAGTCCGTTGGCTCCGGTCAGGGCTATTTTTTGACCGCGTTCGATCGTCAACTGCAACGGTTTTGAAAGTGGGGATTCATATCCGATGACTAATTGTTCGGTCTCGACAATGACTCTTCCCGAAGAACGGGCCATTTTGAAATTGAACGTTGGTTTTGGTTTTTCGGTGCTCAATTCGATACGATCCATCTTATCTAACTTCTTTTGACGGGATTTAGCCATGTTGGACGTCGCAACGCGAGCTTTATTACGAGCTACGAAATCTTCAAGTCGGGATATTTCGGATTGTTGGCGATCATATGCAGATTCAAGTAAACGTTTATTTTGTTCGGAAACACGCATAAATTCTTCGTAATCACCCACATAACGTGTGAGTTTTCGATTATCGACGTGGTAGATGATATTGACTACTTCATTTAAAAAAGGCATATCATGAGAAATCAGAATAAAAGCATTCTCATAGTTTTGCAGGTAACGTTTTAACCAGACGATGTGTTCTTCATCCAAATAGTTGGTAGGTTCATCTAATAATAGGATATCCGGTTTTTCCAATAGTAATTTTGTTAAAAGAACTTTTGTGCGCTGGCCGCCGCTTAATTCATCAACGTCTTTATCAAGACCGATCGAAGACAGACCCAGAGCTGAAGCAACTTCTTCTATTTTCACATCGATGATATAGAAATCATGATGATCAAGTGTATCTTGCAGGATGCCGATGCGTTCTAAAGCCTCATCCATATCAACAATCGAATCAGTAGCCATATCATTATAGAGTTGCATGATCTCTGCTTCGATATCGAATAAATATTGAAAGGCACGTTGCAGGATCTGACGGACTGTGCTGCCTTTATCTAAAACGGAATGTTGATCTAAATATCCGACACGAACTTTGGAAGACCAAATAACCCGACCTTCATCCGGTGAAAGTTTACTTGTTAAGATGTTCATGAATGTGGATTTACCTTCGCCGTTAGCTCCGATCAGTCCGACATGTTCACCTTTTAAAAGACGAAAAGAGACATCCTCGAAGATGGCACGGTCGCCGAATCCATGATTCAAATGCTCTACTGTACAGATACTCATGATATCCCTCCCTTAAACTAACAAAAAGTATCATACATGAATTCATCAATTAATACAAGAATTGAGTTTGATTACAACGAACTTACCGAAATATCGAAAAGGGTTTGAAGGATTTGGTGAATAATCCAATTAAAAAGTGACCGTCGGGCCACTGTATTGATATAGATAATAATCGATGCTGAGATCATCTAACTTTTCTTGGTAGTGAATCGATTCTGGGAGGAGTTGGTTTTTTTGCGATAGACAAACCAATAGGCAGCGGCAACAAACAAACCACCTCCGACGATATTACCCAAGGTAACCGGAAGTAAGTTCTTCATAAAGAAGTTGCCCCAATTCAAATGATTCAGTTTTTCCGGCGTCACACCCAACTTGATCGCAGCATCTGCCCATGAGCTATTTGATTTCGCTAAGATACCGGCTGGAATATAGTACATATTCGCTATGCTGTGTTCAAATCCGGAAGTGATAAATAGCCAGATCGGGAAGAAAATAGCTAAGATTTTACCGCTTATATCTTTAGCACCATAGGCCATCCAAACCGCTAAACAGACCAGCCAGTTACACATAATGCCTAAATAGAATGCCTGGGTAAATGTCAACCCTACTTTATAGGTAGCCATTTTTATGGTAATGGCACCGAAGCCATTTGCACCGCTTGAGAAAAGTCCGGATTGGTTCATCATATAGGCGATGAATAATGATCCAATCAGGTTACCTAGATAGACAAAAAACCAGTTTCTCAACATCGCTTTGAAACTAACTTTCTTATCTAAGACGCTCACTATGATCAAAGTGTTGCCGGTAAACAGTTCACCGCCTGCAATAACAACTAACATCAATCCGGTTCCGAAGAGAGCACCGGCAAGGGCTTTTCCCAATCCATAGGTTTCCGGTTTCGCAAAGAGGTTGAAGGCAGCCATTGTCGAACCTTCTGATGCGAAAGCAATGAAAACGCCGGCTAAGAATCCCAGGATAAGTAAAGTAGTTACGGAGTAGGAAGTTTTCTTAATACCGGTCTGAATAACAGCTTCGGTAATTTCTTCAGGGGTTAGATAATTCTTATCTGTCATAGTGAGTTCTCTCTGTTCTTTAGAATATGTGCGATAAATAAATGCATTCACCACTTTACCATAATATGATTATAACATTCAAGTTTGATTTGAGTACGATTGTCGGTGCTTGATCATATCTTAATGCATTCTGAAGGATCTCAACATGGGTAGTAGGATGAATTTCAATGTTGATGAATTGATTGATTTCTGACCTTTCAGCAATCATCCAAGGTATTACGATTAGACCCGATCCCGTTACGACAATTACAATGACAGGAGTTGTTTAATGAGGTAATAATCAATATCCAAGGCATAATCCATATAGTTGAAAAGTAACTGAAGTATATTCAATTAAATATTCTGTTGTTTGAGGCCGTAGTTATGGCGTTTGCGAGGTATTGGGTGTTTTTATGTACGGATAGTTGCTTGTTATCACTCACACTAAAGAGTATCATACAGGTACGTCTGAGGTACGGAATAGTTTCTTGCCGTACACGCTCAATATCGGGACTCGAAGAGGATAATCATCATCTCATCATTATGTTTTTCTTTTGTGTACGAAATTTTATCCGGAACTACGATTTCAGACTAGTCGAATCATCCGATCTAGTTGAAATTGAAAGGAGATAAAATCGTGAATTACTTGAGTGTAAACAAATTGTCTGTAGTACCGATCTATGTCCAATTAAAGGACTCTATCAGGACTGCAATTTTAGACGGAACGCTGTCAAATATGACAGAATTACCGAAAGAAGAAGAAGTATGCTCGTTGATCAACATCAACCGCCTTTCTGTCAGACGAGCGTATAAAGAGTTGATCGAGGAGGGGGTGATTCGAAGGATCAAAGGGAAATCACCTTATGTGTTCAAGAACATCCGTTTCTACTTACCGATCCGTAAACTTCCTGATGTGGAAGAAATCATCGCAACGAATCATCGAATCAAACGTCGATTGATCGTCAGTGAACTTATTTCGGACACGACCTCTGACTTACATAAATTTATCGGTGATACCTATCATATTACCCTTTTGATACTGGCTGGGCGGATTCCGATCTATCTCGAAGATATTTTTTTACCGTTTAATATTTTCCCGAATCTGGAACGACTTGACCTTTCTAAAAAGAGTATACTCGATCTGATTAGAAATGATTATGGAATGCATATCAATGAAATCAAAAATTTCGGTATGCAAAGAGATGTGAGCCTTATTGATGAAAAAATCTTTATGATCGAAAAGAACAGTGTTGCTCTGCTGGTAGAATCAACTATCTTCAACGACGCGACGAACGAATCGCTGTCATTGAGACCCTCTATCCAGGTGAGTATTTCAATTTCAGTTCGGAGTTCACCCAATGATCGAACTTAACAAATATATTGATCGCCGCTCAAAGACAAACATTCTTAAACAGTTATTTGAATCCTTCCGGACGGATATTCTAGAAGGTCGCTATCCGGCTAAAATGTATTTACCTAGTTTAGAAGAATTATCGCAGATCATCAAAGTTTCAGTACGTGAATGTGAGAAAGTGTATGATCAATTAATCAAAGAAAACTTGATCTTGATGGATCGAGGCAATTATTTGAGTAATATGCATCCTGTATCATCAGACTTTTTTGATCAGATGAGTGATTTTCAGATGATCATCGAATCACGGAATCTTACTTACAGTATCACAGAAAGTAAAATCGTGTCGGTTGATTACGATCCAGACCTGCATCCAGAGGAATTCATGGGTAAAGATTTATTTCAACTTAACCGTAAATATTTTGGGAATAAGCAATGTTTGATTTATTCGCAAACGATATCTTCGCGTGATTTATTACCGTTAATGGCGAGTAAGCAGAGCAATGATACAAGTACGTATGCGGAGTTCTTTGTACAAGATCAAATCAAATCGATGCATATCGGATTGACTATGAGTCTGCGAAAATTATCGGATGACATTGCGAAAATCATGGGTCAACCGATCAATACCTCTTGCAGTATGTCAGAGAATTTGATTCACACCGAAGGAAATCTGATGCAGTATTCAAAAATTTGGATGATCGGTGCTGGTTTCCGTTTTGATTTTACATCTGAACTTATCGAACGACCTGATGCATATTTTTATCAACTATTCACTATTCTTGACACTTAATTCAATTCAAAATATAATTTATACAAGATCAATAAAAGATTCTCGGTATTATCGAAGATGAATGGATTCATGATAAAAAATGTTTTGGTCAATCGACCAAGAAAGGCACAATATGGAATTCTATACCTATTCAGCTAATAATATCAGTGGTAAAGAAATAAAAATGGAGCAATACAAAGGAAAAGTTGTCTTGATTGTCAACACAGCCAGTAAGTGTGGCTTTACACCGCAGTTTGAAGGTCTCGAAGCATTGTATAAGGACTATAATAAACAAGGCTTAGAAGTGCTGGGATTCCCGTGTAATCAGTTTTCTCATCAAGATCCGGGAGCCAATGATGAAATCCACGAATTCTGTCAACGTAACTATGGCGTTACGTTTACGATGTTTGAGAAAATCGATGTCAACGGAGAGAATGCGCATCCGCTCTATAAGTATTTAAAGAGTCAGAAAAAGTCACTGCTTAAATCCGATATCGCATGGAATTTTGCGAAGTTCTTGATCGATTCGGAAGGAAACGTCGTTAAACGATATCCGCCGACAACGCCGCCTAAAGATCTCAAGAAGGATATCGAGAATCTACTTAAAAACACAGTTAAATAAAAAAGAGGCCTAACGGAATAGATTCATTCAATCATCTGGATTGATGAATCACTCGTTATGGCCTTTTTTTAGCAGAAGAGTTTATTTCAATCCGAGAACCAAGGATGTGTATGGATAGATTGTGATCACACCGCCACTCATCTTGGTTTTACTTGAGGTATCCGAATTGTCGATTCTCTCTAAGATCTTATAAGCAGCGAAATCATACTCTATGTTAATGATCTTGTCTGAGAAGTTGTGAAGGACAACGATTTCAGTACTTGAACTCTTGTGTCGCATCGCATAGATCTCAGGATTAGTTAGTTTTATCAACTCACACTCCGACATGGTGATCAAATCATACTTGTTTTTGATCGAGATGATTTTTTGGTAATGAGTCAACAGTGAATGCTTGTCAACTAACTGTTGTTTGACACCTTGATCTAACTTTTGAATGTAGGTAGCACCGATCGGTGCAGTTGTCATACCCGTATTGTCTTTAGTGTCCCATATCATGGGCAAGCGCTTATTCGAATCAACTCCGCTGCCTTTCAACCCTATCTCTTCACCATAGTAGATAAACGATCTACCTGGCATCAACATATACACTGAAGCCATCAATTTCTGTTTTTCGATTTGACCGCTGAAATAGGCTCCGCTACGCGCATTATCGTGATTGGAGAGAAAGATCGCATTGATCGACTCAGGACTGATCGTTTTGATTCTCTTTAAGTTCGAAGCGGTGAGTGTCGCGAATGATTGTCCGGTCTGATAACGAATATTATTGACGATCTGACCGTCTTCTTTGGCAGCAGGAAAATCGAAGAAACTGTCGATTCCACTCTTATAATACTCACTGATCGTAGTGGAATCAGTCCAAGCTTCACCAACAATATACGCATGCGGGGAAATTGATTGGGTTGTCTGTTTTAACCAACGGAGGAATTCAACGTTTTTAGAAGTGTTCCCATAGTAATAAGAAGTTACCGCATCTAATCTAAATCCCTTAACACCTTTATCAAGCCAGAATTTGATAATTTTAGAGATCTCATCACGAACAGAGGGTGAATCTAGATTCAAATCAGGCATATCCATACTGAACAAACTCTCATAATAGTAACCATTACCCAAAGCACGATAGCCAGTTTTGGGGGTAGTCGAAAAGTTATAATAATCGCAATAGGAGTCAGGTTGGGCGCAAGTACCGGCGAACAGATGATCACGAGCTAAGACAAACCATGGATTTTGGATGGAAGTATGATTTATAACCAAGTCAATGATGACGTCCATTTTTAACGTTGCAGCTTTGTTTACTAAGTTCTCAAAGTCAGCCATCGAACCATAACTCTTATCGATACTGTAGTAATCGACCACATCATATTTATGATAGGAAGGGGAGGGCATGATCGGCATCAACCATAAGCCGCCGACACCCAACGTTGCATATAAATAATCGAGTTTCTTTGTGATACCGTTTAGATCACCAGATCCATTCGCATCAGAATCATAAAATGAACTTACAAAAATCTCGTAATAAACGAGATTTTTATCTGAATGGATCGTTGTGATCTTAGTAGTAGAACAAGAACTTAATAATACAACAACAACTAAACTGAGAAGTAACTTTTTCATATTAACCCTTAACTGATCCACCAGTAATACCACTTACATAGTATTTCTGCATAAAGATAAAAATAAGTGTGATCGGAATAGCAATCAGAACAGCACCGGCAGCGAAGCGGGTGAAGTACTGATAGATATTCTCACGCGTCAACATCTGATACAGACCTAAAGCAACCGTATAGTTTCGGTAGTTATCCTTCATAATGACACTAACAAAGATGAAGTCCATCCACGGACCCATAAAAGCGGTCAATATCGTATAAACAACGATCGGTTTCGATAAGGGTAAGGTGATTTTCCAGAAAATCTGACTCTTGGTAGCACCATCCAACATCGCGGCTTCATCAATGGATTTCGGTATCGTATCGAAAAATCCCTTCGAGATGTAATAACCTAAAGCCGCACCGCCGGAGTAAACAAGTACCAGTGCCGCTAATGTTTGTGTGAGTCCGAATGCTTTCAAGATATGATAAACAGCGATCATCGACATGAATCCCGGAAACATACCGAGAACCAAAGCAACGTTCATGATGGGTTTTCTGAGTTTGAATCTGAGTCTACTTAGAGCGTAACTGGTAAGAAGAATCAACATTGTTGAGATAAGACATGTGAGAACAGCCACTATGAACGTATTCATAAACCATCGTGGATAGTTGAATAATGTTGTTTCGGTGAATAACCGAGTGTAATTACTAAGGGTAAAACTCTTCGGAATCAGATAAGGAGTATACGCTCCCGATTCTTCTCGAAAGGACACAAGTACCAACCAAGCGATCGGAAGCAACCAAATAACCGACATAATCGATAATATAAGATGAATAAATGTATTATAAATAAAGGATCTTGTTTTCATGCTTTTTATCATTATTGGAATTCCTCTTCTTTCTTAACAGAACTGGATCGATTGAATGCCACCAATGAGAAGAAAGCACTTAATATAAAGATAAAGATACCGATCGTAGAAGCCAACGCGTAATCTTGATAGTTGACTGTCAACTTATAAAGCCAAGTAACCAACAGATCGGTTTTTCCCGCTTGATATAGACTAAGTGACAACGGTCCGCCACCGGTCAAGAGATAGATGACATTAAAGTTATTGATGTTTCCGATAAACTGAGTGATCAGATAAGGGGTCGTAACAAACAACATATATGGAAGTGTAATCGCGGTAAATTGACGTACCGGACCCGCTCCATCGATTTTTGCGCTTTCGTAAATATCGACTGGAATATTCATTAGGATACCGGATGTGATCAACATGGTATACGGAAT
>JBBRCP010000040.1:0-15104 GCA_038204785.1 Erysipelotrichales bacterium | reverse complement strand
TCGTTGATCAAAATTTAAGTGTTTCCAGTGTTTCATAAAGAACCTCCATCTTCTGCAGGAAACACTTAAATGATAGCACTTTATTTTCTTAGACTAATTACTGTTTATTAATAAAAACAGAATTAACTTTTAGAATTATGGTTGTCCTTCGAATTTCACTTATTATATTGAATCGACCGCCCAAAAATGTTACAATTTCTCAGATATTATGGAGGATATTCGAATGAAAGAAATCGCCTTGATCATGTTTGTCGCTACCTACGGACTGCTGCTTACTTTCCCGAAATGGCGTCATTACATTGCTTTAACAACTGCCTTGCTGTTTGTAGCTATCGGGATTATGCCATTACAACACGTATTTACCACGATCAACTGGAATGTCATCATGATGATCGGCGGTACAATGGGAATCGTCTCCCTCTTTGTCGATTCAAAGATGCCGGCATTGATGGCTGATATCATCATTGATAAGATGCCTGACGTAAAATGGGCAATTATCGCTCTCTCCTTATTCGCCGGTATCATTTCCGCGTTTGTGGATAATGTAGCTACCGTACTGATGGTTGCTCCAGTTGCGTTGAATATCGCAAAAAAATTGAAAATAAGCCCTGTTCCAAGTATTATCGCCATCGCTGTTGCTTCCAATCTGCAAGGTGCTGCAACGCTGGTCGGCGATACGACATCGATCTTACTGGGTGGTTATGCGAATATGAACTTCACTGATTTCTTTGTATTCCATGGAAGGATCGGTATCTTCTGGGTTGTTCAGGTAGGGGCTCTTGCAAGTACGCTTGTACTCTTCTATCTATTCCGTAAAGAAAATCAGTTGGTTCATTTAGACGAAAAAACAGTAGTCACAGATTACTTTCCTACTTTCTTATTATCGGGAACAATACTACTTCTGATTATCGCTTCGTTTATCCCAAGCAATTGGAATCTTCCGGCGTCATTGATGGACAATATCAATGGATTGATCTGTGTTGCGTTACTTGTGATTGGTTTACTCAGAGAATATCTAGTACGCCATAAACCGGACTCCGTCGCCAAAGCCATCATGGAAATCGACTACCAAACAATTCTACTATTAGCCAGTTTATTCTTGGTCATCGGCGGTCTTACCGAAGTTGGTATCGTGAGTGATATCAGTAAACTATTCCTTCGTTTTAGCGGTGATAACTTATTCGTTATTTACAGTTTGATTGTCTGGGCTTCAGTCTTCTTCTCGGCTTTCATCGACAACATTCCCTATGTTGCAACGATGCTTCCCGTTGTCAGCGGAATCGCTGTTATTCTAAAAATAGATCCGACGATCCTCTATTTGGGACTATTAGCCGGCGCTACATTGGGAGGCAATCTCACTCCGATTGGCGCTTCTGCCAACATTACCGCTTTGGGTATCCTTCGTAAAGACGGATATGACGTCAGTAGTTGGGAATTTATGAAGATCGGTATTCCTTTCACGCTGGCAGCTGTTATCTCTGCTTATATCATGATTTGGGTCATCTGGGCATAAATAAACAAAAAACAGAGCTTACGCCCTGTTTTTTTATGCTCGTTTGACTACCCACTTCGTCAGTATGAATACACTCACAGCGATCCAGAAACTAAGAATTAGTATGCCCCCGAAGAGGGCTAAGCGTTTATCGATGATCTGTGTTGTCTCAGCTTCAATCAGACATGTTTCCCATAGATCATGCGGAATCATCTTTAAAGCTAACCAAATCCCCAATGGGAGTAAGATTACATCATCCAGATAGCCGATCACCGGAATAAAATCAGGGATTAGATCGATTGGACTCAATGCATATGCCAAGATAAACAGTAAGAATGCTTTTTTATACCAAGCGATCTCTTTGCGCCGATACACAAGATAAACGGCACTTACCTGTATCTTTAATTTTTTTAAATTCATTCGCTCACAGACGGATTATATAGATTACCGTAGATTTCGATCAGATCAGCCAAATAGTAGCCGGCTTTATCGAAGGAATATCCGACATGGATACGTTCAGTGTTTTTATGGGCGTCTTTGCCTAACGGTCCGATATTAACAAACGGAATATTCAATTTCGAAAGTTCATGCAAAGGTAGTTCATACACACTTCCGTAAACCGGGAAGTTTTCCTTCAACAAGCGAACATCCACATCTTCAGGAAGATGCAGGTAAGACATATCACTCAGACCCGTATACGCATAATCGATCGTAAACAGATCCTGATTTTGATTGGCGCGATCTATCAATTTCAAACAACCTTCAACACAGATCGATGAAGAACTCACAAACCCACTATGCGGATAATAAGGAGGCGCAAAGAATACGACCATCATCGGTTGATGGATCGGATAAAATTCAATAGCACGGCTAAGCAATCGGATACTCAACTGACGGACATCTTCATTTTTATGGTGCTCAATGAGTTGGTTCATCGCTTTATCAAAAGAACTCCCATGAATTTTTCGACAGGCCGTTGCCAGTTCACTATAAGTGATCACAAGCGGCTCAAATGAAGCCGCATGATAATGATTGCCACTCTTAGTTTCGGCGATCAGATGACGTGCTTGATTCGCAAGTAAAACATCCGTAAAAGATTCTTGTGCCACTTTTTTGAACTTCGCAAGTATTTCCTGCGGTGTCGATTCAAGTGTCATCACATTGAAATAGGCATAAGCACTGATCGGTGTCTGAACGGTATAATCCGCTTTGGTGTCACTTTGTTTAAGACAGGTCGGGACCGGTGTCGAAACACCATTTACTGTATCGGAAAAAGCAGGATTAAGTTCCATCCGACGTACCATCTCCGAAACCAACAAATTCGGATTCAATCCATCGAAAGGCTCACCGACATGTGTTTCTTTTCCAACACAAAAAACTGTCGGAAGTAACTTACCAGCACAACCAATATGCAGGCGATGCACATTTTCTTTTCGGTCAGAACCAATATCAGGCTCCGAAACGATACATTGAACAAATTCAAGCCGTTCGAACTTTTGCAGGCGATTGAGTTCTTTTACGGCTGCCAACATTCCTCGTGAATTTACTTCTTCGTCAGGAGTGCTGATCATCAACAAGTTTAATTTTTGAAGTTGAGGATTCTCACTGAAGTGCCACAACATTTCGATATCGGCCGCAACTCCCCACTTCATATCAGCCGTTCCGCGCCCAAATAAATAATCGGAGTTCATTAGATCTTCTTTGGCTTCTTCATCCAACATCTCAGTGTGATATTTCAAATATTTCGTATAGGCTTCCGGATCAAAGGCCAGATGTTTAGCTTCTGCGAATTCATCAACACCCACTACATCATAATGACTCAACAGTACGAGGGTCTTTTTCGTAGCGATCGGGGCAGGAATAAAAGCAACGACGAAGTTTCCCTTTTCAATCGAATCCTTGACCGGAAGCAAGCGCAGATGATTTGGATAACGAGTAAAATAAGGGATCTGATTCAATAGATCACGAACTTTAAAACCAAATTTCACTTCTCCGTTACTCTCACTGATACTGGCTCCGCTACAACATTTTATATAGGTATCATAGAAACGTTTCTTGTCCATGGGTTCACCTTTATTTCTGATAAGTTTATGATAGCTTTATGCATCGTTAAGGTCAAGTAAACTGCTAAAAAAAGCAATCCCCATTACGGAGATTGCGCTTAATCACTGAGTCCTAAACCTAAAGCTTTAAGATTAGCCTCTAATAACTCGGGTATTTTCTTACCGAATTTATCAATGATTGCTTTTTCTCCATCTTCTTTAACGAAGAAATCGATCGTTTTAATCAATGTTCCCAACGCCACCATGTTTTGGACTTTCGGTGAGCCGGCCTCGGTAGCTAACTGCGTAAAATTTCGGGTGATCACATGAATGTCAGTACGTTCGATCGGATGGCTCACCAACGCACTGTTGACGATCACAATTCCTCCTGCTTTCACAGACGGCAGAAACTTCGTCAATGCCGGACCATTCATCGCCAATAAATGAGTAATCCCCTCGGTGATGATCGGTGATGCGATTTCTTCACTATCGATGACCACTTGACAATTGGCTGTACCCCCACGCATTTCAGGCCCGTAGGAAGGCATCCAACTCACTTGGTATCCTTTATTCATCGCCATGATTGCGATCATCTGACCGACAGACAAAACGCCTTGACCGCCAAACCCTGCGCAAACCAACTGAATCGTTTTCATTTCACTGCTCCCTTATTCTTGAAGACACCCAAAGGATAATACGGAATCATCTCATTCTTAATAAAACCCAACGCTTCGATCGGACTTTGACCCCAGCCGATATTACAAGTCGAAAGCACTTCGATCATACTGAACCCCTGCTTATCACGTTGAACTTCAAACGCATGTTTGATGGCTTTCTTGGCTTTACGAACGCTCGCCGGATCAATGACCGTCACACGTTCGATATACGCCGAACCCGGTACCGTCGCCAATAACTCGGACATTCGAATCGGTTCTCCCTGCGTCGCAACATTACGGCCATAAGGAGACGTTGTCGTAACCTGATTGGGTAATGTCGTCGGTGCCATCTGACCGCCTGTCATTCCATAAATCGCATTATTCACGAAAATAACCGTAATATTTTCACCCCGATGTGCCGCTTGAACGATTTCGCCCGTACCGATGGATGCCAGATCCCCATCACCCTGATAGGTAAAAACTGTCTTATCCGGATGTGTACGTTTAACTCCGGTCGCAACAGCCGGTGCTCTGCCATGCGCTGCTTGAATTGCATCGCAATTAAAGAACTCATAACTCATAACTGAACATCCGACTGAAGCAATCGCAATCGATTCATCTAATAAGCCAAGTTCATCGAGACACTCTGCCACTAACCGATGGATGATCCCGTGGGTACATCCCGGACAATACGTAAACGGAGCCTCTGTCAAACCTCGTGTTTTTTTAAATAACACACTCATTTTGTTTCACCTGCCAATTGTTTTTTAACGGCGCCGACAATCTCCGAAGGCTCGAAAATCATACCTCCCGTACGTCCATAAAAATAGACCGGAACTTGAGAGCCTACCGCTAGGCGAACATCATTGACCATCTGGCCCATCGACAACTCGCACGTAAGGATGAATTTACACTTTTTAGTGTTCGCTTTGATAATCTCATGCGGGAAAGGCCACAGTGTCTTGGGACGGATCAATCCGACGCGCACGCCTTCGGCGCGAAGTTGTCCAATCGCCGACTTGACGATTCTGGATGGTGTTCCATAGGCGATAAGAACAACTTCCGCATCATCGCAATGGCTCACTTCCGCCATCACTTCGTTCTGTTCAATGGCGTCATATTTTGCTTTCAAATGAATATTATGATTTTCTAGATCTTGTGGATTAAGAAATAACGAGTTAACAACATTTCGAGCTCGGACCCCTGAGTTACCATCGGCTGCCCACGGTTTATCTGTTTTAGCTAAAGGCAGTAAATTCATTTCGACCGGTTCCATCATTTGACCGATAATACCATCGGCCAGAACCATGACTGGATTACGATAACGCTCAGCAAGTTCAAACCCCTGTCGCATCATATCGGCAGCTTCTTGAACACCGTTGGGAGCCAACACGATCACATGGTAGTCACCGTTTCCACCCCCGCGGGTAGCTTGATTATAATCACTTTGCGCAGGTAGTATTCCTCCTAAACCAGGTCCGCCACGACTGACACTTACGATAAGTCCCGGTAACTCAGCCCCGGCCATATAAGAAATACCCTCTTGTTTAAGGGCAATGCCCGGTGACGAAGAGGAAGTCATAACACGAGAACCGGCAGCCGCTGCGCCGTAAACCATATTGATAGCGGCTAATTCACTTTCGGCTTGAATAAAAACACCGTTATTTTTGGCTAAATACTTTGCCATGTATTCGCCGATTTCATTTTGCGGCGTGATCGGATAACCGAAAAAAGCTTCACAACCTGCATTGATAGCGGCTTGGGCAATAGCTTCATTGCCTTTCATTAATTGCTTACTCATTCGTCGATCCTTTCTACCGTAATGACCACATCGGGACACATCAGTGCACAACTAGTACAAGCGATGCATTTGTCGGGTTCAACAATGTAACTAGGATTATAACCAATCGCATTGACTGTCCCCATATCAAGTGCAAGAATATGGACCGGACATGCATTCACGCAAAGCCCGCAACCTTTACAACGATCAGTATCAAACGTTAATCGGCCTTTCATAAGGTATCTCCTTCCATCCAATTTTTTCGTAATATAAGTTGTTTAAACGGTAGCACCGGATTATGAATAAACGGTTCAACATTGCTAAGCAACTGTTGATCGACCATCGTGAAGACGATGGGCAATTGAAGTTGCTTGGCGAGTTCTTCGATTTTCTGTTGGGCATCGATCACCATGGATGAAGTAGTTTCATCCAACATGTGAGTATTGTGCACCAAACCGTTAATATTGAATCCAGCCTTTTCTTGAAAAAGACGAATTGTATCGTTGATTTTAGACAGTTCAGATTCGCTTCGATTGATATTAACAACTAACCAGATATCGGACTCTGCGAATATATCACGAAAAGTTGCTAACGGTTTTAGACCGGCTTCGCTTCCCGCAACATCCACAATGACTCGTTTGCCTTGTCGAACTAATCCCGATAAAGCGCCATTGATGGCAGGAATATCCTGATTTAAACTGTTTTGTGTTAGATTACCGGTGATTTCGACGCCTTGAGCCAACAACCATTTGCTTTCTTCGCGTGGTCTGAAATAAGGGTTGATCACATCTAGATCACACAGATAACAGGGACTCTGTGTTAGTGAATACTGAACACAAAACTCACTTTTCCCAACACCGTAAGCACCGGTGACGATTGTACAGGATTTCACTATTTTCCGATATAGATGCTATTGATATTACGCATCATTTCAATGCGCTTCTCAGCCATACGATCAGCCACCAGATAGGTTGGTGTATTGGTTTCACGCGATACACGGATGATCTCACGAACGCGGTCATAGATCAAATCAATCGCACGCATGGCTGCGTCACGATCATAACCAATGATTTCTTGATAAACATTGATCAATCCACCGGCATTGATCACATAATCGGGTGCATAGAGAATTCCCATGTCGTGAATAGCCTGGCCATCAATTTCCGAGTCTTTTAACACATTGTTGGCACAACCTGCGATGATCTTACATTTCAACATCGGTAACGTTTCAGTATTGATGACTGCTCCTAAAGCACATGGAGCGAATACATCACACTCAACGCCGATGATCTCTTGATAGGATACCACTGTTGCGTTAACTTCTGCGGCAATTTCAGCTACTTTCTCTGGGTCGATATCAGCAATGATAAGCTTAGCTCCGTCATCATATAAGTACTTGCACAAGGCAGCACCGACATGACCGACGCCTTGCACAGCGACTACTTTACCTTCGATTTTAGCACTACCCGTTAATTCTTTCAAGCATGCTTTAATTCCTTTATAAACACCATAAGCGGTCAGTGGAGAAGGATCTCCGGATGTGCGTTTAAGACCGGTTACGTGGTTTGTTTCCATCGCTACGAATTCCATATCTTCCGGTGTCGTTCCGACATCTTCAGCGGTGATATAACGACCTCCGAGCGAATCTACATATTTACCGAATGCGCGCCAGAACGCTTCACGACGAACCGTATCTGCACGTAAACTTTTCGAATTTCCGAATATAACGGCTTTTCCGCCACCTAGATTTAATCCTGCACAAGCAGCTTTTTTTGTCATCCCGCGAGCTAACCTAAGAACATCAAGTACACCTTCTTCTTCATCCGCATATTCCCATACGCGAGTTCCGCCGAGTGCCGGTCCTAAAGAGGTGTTGTGGATACAAATGACTCCGCGTAAACCGGTATTACGGTCATGCATATAGATCAACTGCTCGTAACCATACTTCTCCATGTACTTAAATTTTTCCATTCGATCGTTTCCTTTCAGCGTTATCCGCTACTAATTTGTAAAAGAAAAGGTCGTCCGCGTGATTCGCTAAAAATCCGAAACGACCGTCATCCGGTATATCACCAAATGCACCGGCTGACTTCACCGGAAATAGTTTGTATTCGACTGAGAATTCCGCTTTAATCATCGGATCACCCCTTCCCTACACCGACAGTATAACAAATCTTCCGTCTTATTGTAAGCGTTTTCATTGAATCTTCACCCAAACTTTTGATGAGCATAATTCTATGATTTATTTTCGATTCATTCGTATTTTTATCTTGCATACAGAAAATATCGAATCACTGAAAAGCGGGAATCTCTTTTATACAACCGATGTTATTTTTTTTATTCTCGATCTCTAATGATCTCTGGACGGAATCAACAAGACCGAAGCATCTGCCTGTCGGGCAACATTATGCGACACACTTCCCAAGTAGAGTTCTCTTACGAAGCCTCTTCCTTGTGAACCCATCACGACCAGCTCAGCTTTTGTTTCTTTGACCATCGATAGAATTTCAAGTGCCGGAACACCATATCTGAGCGCCAGATCAACTTCAATATTTCCAACTTCAAGTAATTCATTTTTTAACGCAATTAATCGTTCGGTATCGATTCGATTGAATTCCTCTAGTTTCGTGATCAAATATGGATCCATACGATGTTGATCCTGCACATGAACGAGTGTCACTTTTTCCACACCCGATTCAACCAATTCCTTTACGACCGCAAAAGCTTGATCGGCCGTATCGGAAAAATCAGTCGGAAACAAGATATGGTGATTCAACTGATTATGGACAACGTTAGAAGCCGATGTTCCATTCTCGGTTGATTTTTTGAGTCGTATTAAAAGTACCGGTTTTTTTGCGAAATGGATCACATCATACGCGAGACCTCCCAAAAACAGTTCGCTTAAACGCGTATGTTTTTGAGCTCCGGTGACGATCAAGGTGTTTCCTTTTTCTGCGATTTGATTGATCTCATTCTTCGCAATACCGGATATGATCTTCGTTTCGACTGTAAAACCCATTTCTTCAAGGACTTTCTTTTGTCTGACCAAACTGCTCTCAATCACTTTGGTGGTATATGACAACGTGATCGATGCGGTCTCATCAACCCCCAAACACTGTACCAAGATCACATCCTTCGCTCCGAAGATCTTGAGACCTTCAAAACTTTTTACGATCGCATACGATTCTTCGGAAAGGTCGACTGCCAGAACAATTTTCTTGAACATGTTTCTTCCTCCTTGTGAATTGGTCAGAACTGAATGAAAATGATTGAAAAGACACCTAGTTTTAAGTAGAAAAGTCAGCTACTTAATCTCTATATGAATATCATATTCTCTTTATTTTTTGTTGTCAATGAACGCGATTTAGTAAAAAAAAGAACATTTCTGTTCTTCTTTTTATGTTAGGTAATTGATTGATTAACCCAGTAAATCGTTCTTTAAGCGATCAAATTCTTCTTTCGTGATCTCGCCTTTAGCATAGCGCATTTTGACGATTTCTAAAGCTGAATCAGAACCTGCTGAACCATTACGATAACCCATTTGATGTCTATCGTAATGATGTCCTCCGCGAACGACCATGCGAATCACCATGACGATTAAAACAATAAACAAGATCATCATCAAACAACCGATGATGACGCCGCCCCAACCGAAACCGCCCATCATTCTACTATAACCGTAATCTGCATAACCACCGAATTGGTCGAATCCTCTCATCATACTCTTCCTCCGTGAATTACCTTTTTGTTCACCTTGTGAACCGTAATTCGTTCTTTCTTTTTTGTGACAGAAACAGTGTATCTGTCTGTCTAAGAAAATAATAACAGTTAATTGTTACGAAAGTGTGTAGATGCTCAGAATTTGATAGATTTCAGTTAATTGATACATCGGGTCGCTTTATGCTTTGTGAAGTAGTTCAACAACCTCATCCGGTGACAGAACTTTACCGAAAGACACTACCTTTTCATCCACGACTAAGGCCGGAGTACGCATCACTCCATACTGAGCGATCTCTTTCATCGTTATAACTTTAATGATTTCTGCAGAAATTCCCATTTTTTCAACAGCTACTTTTGTGCTGGCTTCTAAACGCATGCAGTTATTGCATCCTGATCCTAGAATTTTGATGATCATATGTTTCTCTTTCCGGTGATTCCACCTATCTTATTCCCAACTTTATTTAAAACAACAAATAGCCAAAGGCATTGAATAAATATCCGATCAATATGATTCCTATCGTCACAAACCCAACGAAGAGGACAAGAAGTTTTGTCTTCACCACATTTTTTAACATTATGATCGATGGTAACGACAGCGCTGTAACAGCCATCATAAAAGATAAAGCAGTTCCGATTCCGACACCTTTAACGACCAACGCTTCAGCGATCGGTAAGGTACCGAAGATATCCGCATACATCGGGACACCCACAAGGGTTGCCAGCGGAACACTAAACCAGTTATTGTTACCCAAAATCATCGTTATAATATCCTGTGGAATCCAGTTATGAATAGCCGCCCCAATCGCAACACCGGCAAGCACATAGATCCAAACTTTATGGACGATCTCGTTGACTTGTGCGATCGAATAATTGATTCTGTCACGCTTTGTCATGACTTCTTGATCCATTTCTAAAAGTGGACTTTGAAAAACAAATTCTTCGATTTGATCTTCCATATGGAGCAACGAAATGAAAGTTCCGCCGGCTACAGCCAGAATGACACCGAAAACCACATAGGCCAACGCGATTTTCCAATTAAAGATACTGGCTAACAGGATCACTGAGGCTAAATCAACGAGTGGAGAGGATATCAGAAACGAGAATGTAACTCCCAGCGGTAATCCGGCACTGGTAAATCCGATAAACAATGGGATCGATGAGCAGGAACAAAACGGTGTAATCGTTCCCAACAAGGCACCAAGCAAATTCGCTGTTATCCCCTTGTAATGTCCAAGAATTTTACGAGTACGTTCCGGTGGGAAGAAACTTTGAATATATGAAACGGTAAATATCAATACCGATAACAAAATAAATATCTTGATGACATCATAGAGAAAGAAATGAATACTCCCACCCAGTTGATCCGTAATCGATAGTTTGAAAACATTCTCTACCAACCATTGAATACCATCACTCAACCATGTCATTTTTAACAGTGCATCACTGATCCATTGAAATACTTGCATCCGAATTCCTCGTTTCCTTGCCTACATATTTATGTTCTTCTATATGTTAGCCAACATATAGACGTTTGTCAATATATTGTGCGAAGATCCTTACTTTTTCTCGCAATGACAATCTGTCGTATCTTCACAGATCGTATCTAAACGTTGGAATTCCAATTTTATCGCATCAAAAACTGCATGGTTGATTGAATAGCGCATCCAGATTCCGTCTTTACGACAGTGAATCAGTCCACTGTTCGTCAACTTTTTCATGTGATGGGAGAGTGTGGGTTGTGAGATCGCAAACTCATCCAGGATCGTACACGCACAAAGTTCACTGTGAAGCAGCATGTTGAAAATTCGATAGCGCGTATCATCTGCCAATGCTTTTAACACTTCTACCATGTCGAATTGATTTTCCATGTGTTTCTCCTATATAGATGTTTGTCTATGTATCATCATACCCTATCCATTTCACTTGTCAACCTTCATTGTCGAAAAGAAACATTCCGATTACACAAAAAAACCTCTTTTCGTTTCAACGTTGTTATTCCGTTTTCTGAAATGAGGGTTTTTAAAAAACAAAACTGTTTACATCCCTTTAACTGACTCGAGATCGTTTGATCCTCTGATCAGAATCCAAAAGTTAAGGTAGCTTCGACAGCCAATTGTCCCTCAACATAGGCTTTTGCTTCACCGATCCCGAAACTTGTCCGTAACGTTACCAGGGTGATTTCGATTCTCAATGTATCACCCGGAATCACTTTGCGTCGAAATTTGGCTTCTTTGATTCCTGCAAAATACGCAATCTTACCTTGGTACTGAGGCAATGACAAAATCGCAACGGCACCCACCTGGGCCATGGCTTCGACAATGAATACACCTGGCATAATGTGTTCCTGCGGAAAATGTCCTTGAAAAAAAGGTTCATTGACAGATACATTTTTGATTCCGACGGCTTTCACACCCGCTTCCAATTCTATGATTCTATCAACTAAGAGAAATGGATAACGATGTGGAATGATTTCCTGGATCTGATTGCTGTTCAACATCTTACTCCCTCACTTTCGAAAAGATCAATGTTGCATTATGGCCCCCAAAGCCAAGACTGTTGGAAAGAGCGATATCAACGTTTTTCGCTACACCTTTTGCGCTAATAACATTTAACTCACATTCCGCATCTTGATTTACCAAGTTGATCGTCGGAGGTAAAAATGAGTGTTCGATTGCTAATACTGAAATTATTCCTTCAATCACTCCGCTTGCACCTAATAGATGACCCGTCATTGATTTAGTGGAACTAACAGGTACGTTTGTATGTTCACCGAAGACAGCTTTAATCGCCATTGTTTCAAATTTATCATTCAACGGAGTCGATGTTCCATGGGCGTTGATATACCCGATATCTTCTGTGCTTAGTCCGGCATCATCGATCGCTTGGCGCATAGAACGAGCGGCTCCTGATCCATCCGGACTTGGCGAAGTAATATGATAGGCATCGCAAGTAGCGCCATAACCGATGATTTCTCCATAGATCTTCGCATTTCTTTTTTTAGCCATTTCATACTCTTCTAAAATCATCACGCCGGCGCCTTCGCCCATCACAAATCCACTTCGATCTTTATCAAACGGAATCGAAGCACGATTGATATCCGTCGTTTCACATAGGGCTTTCATGGACGTAAAGCCACTCATCCCCAACGGTGTGATCGATGCTTCCGCTCCGCCTGCCAACATGACATCATGGTAACCATCTTTGATGGAGCGATACGCATCACCGATCGCATTACTTGAAGAAGCACAAGCCGTAACAACACAAGTACACATGCCGTAAGCCTGTACATCGATGGCGATATTTCCGGCCGCCAAGTTAACGATGACTTTCGGAATAAAATACGGTGAGATACGATCAAACCCACGTTCTAATGCTTTTTTATGTTCGGTTTCGATGGTCCCCAAGCCTCCGATCCCGGATGAAACCATCACACCAAAACGATTACGGTCAAATGCACTATTTTTTAACCCTGAATCTTCATACGCCTGCCGTGCAGCGATCAGTGCGAACATCGCATAGCGATCCATACTACGGCGTTCTTTGGGAGAAAGTAACAATTCAAAATCAGCGTTTTTAACTTCAGCCGCAATCTTCACTTTATGGTCGGTGGTATCGTATAAAGTGATAAAACCAATTCCGTTGTTTGCGTTTATAATGCCATTCCATAATTCGTTTACGGTATTACCAATCGGAGTAATGGCTCCCATTCCCGTAATGACAACTCTACGTTTTTCCATTTACATCACCATCCCGCCGTCCACACAAATCACCTGACCGGTGAGATATGAACTTTGCTCACTGACTAAAAAACTGACTGTATTTGCAACATCCTTTGGATCACCCAATCGTTTCATTGGAATTTGTGCACGTAACGATGCAATGACTTCTTGATCAAGTTTGTCGGTCATATCACTTTGGATAAATCCCGGAGCTACCACATTGACCCGAATGTTGCGTGATGCGAATTCTTTAGCCAACGACTTGGTCAATCCGATGATACCGGCTTTACTGGCCGCATAGTTGGCTTGCCCGGCATTTCCGCTGATACCAACTACACTGGATATGTTTATGATCGATCCCGAACGTTGTTTCATCATGATCTTACTGACACTTTTACACATGAGGAATGTTCCTTTAAGATTCGTTGACAGTACATCGTCAAAATCACTTTCACTCATACGCAAGATCAAGTTGTCTTTTGTGATACCGGCATTATTGACCAGGACATCGATCTGACCGAAGGTTTCCATCGCTGTATCACACAGTCGTTTTGCCTCTTCACTCTTAGCGACATTCGCTTGTACAACAATCGCCGTCTGAAATTTTTCGCAAAGCACTTTCACTGCTTCGGCTCTCTGTTGATTACCGTTATAATTGATGACCAAATGATACCCTTCTTGGGCCAGTTGCAAGGCGATTGCTGCTCCGATCCCTTTCGATGCACCGGTTACGATAGCGACTTTACTCATCATGATGCTCCTTTCAATGCGTTAAGTGTTTCCTGAAGTGAATCCATATCTTCCACATGCATCAGTTCAACCTCCCACGCACTCTTTTTAATAAATCCACTTAAGACCGTCTTGGGTCCAATCTCGATCACTGTTGTAATACCATCGTTTCTAAGCGATTCAATGGTTTTCGCAAACTGAACAGCTGAACTGACTTGTTTTATCAACGCATTCTTTAGTTCGTCATCGTTAACATCGTTTCCCGTTAAATTACAGAGTAGCGGGATCTTCATCGGTTTGAAGTTGATTGTTTCGAAAAGTCCATTTAATTTAGTTTCGACCGGTGATAGTAAAGCGGTATGAAACGGACCGCTTACCTGTAAGTCGATCATTCTTCGAACCCCTTTTTCTTTTAAAATCGCAACCGCTTTATCCACCGCAAATCGCTCGCCGGATATAACGGTCTGTCCCAAACAGTTATAATTACTGATCGATACAACGCCCGTTATCGAAGCTTCTTCACAGACTTGTTGAATCAGTTCACTATCGGATTGCAGAACAGCTGTCATGCGGCAATTCATTCCTTGAACTGTCTCTTCCATCCATTTACCGCGTTTGAACGCAATTTCCATAACTTCATCTTCATTGAATACTCCGGCTGCGTAACAGGCGGTATATTCGCCCAAACTCAGACCCGCTACAATCGATGCAACAACACCATGATTCTGCAATGCTTTGAGCGCTAAAATACTGCTAAGTACGATCGCGGGTTGCGTATTCGATGTCTTATCCAATTCGTTTTGCGGACCCTCTTTACAGAGAAGCGCAATATGCGGATATTTCTTTACCAGTTCTAACGCAAAGGGTTCGGTATAAAATGAAGTTCCCATCCCGACATATTGAGTCCCTTGGCCTGCGAACACAAACGCGATCTTACGCATCGATGTCACCTGTGATCAGCTCATG
>JBBRCP010000039.1:0-15126 GCA_038204785.1 Erysipelotrichales bacterium | reverse complement strand
ATCGCATTGATGGTTTGACGAGTAACTCCGAGTTGCGTCGCTAGATCTTCTTGTCGTAGTCCAACCTGTTTCCGAAGTTCTCTGATTCTATTTTTCATCGAAACCAAGTCTCCGTTTCAACCATAGTTGTGATCCAAGTAGTACCATGTTTTGCGATATCAACAGTATAAACGCAAAACCAATTTTTCCGGTATGCATAAGCTCATAGATCGTCCATCCAAACAAGATAAGAATCGTATATCCCCACGCCAATTTAATGGCTTTTAAACTGATACTCATTTCCATTTCATCCATTTTTTTCATCTTATGTGCCTCCATAATGTAAAATATCTTTTACATTCAGAGTATGTTCCTACTTTAGAGAAATATAAATAGATTTTGACATTTACATACTAGGATTGATAACTAATTGAGACTTCTTGATTTCTTGAATCTTTTTGACTTTCCCATATGCCACAAATCCCAGTATGATCATTGGGATCAAGAATACCGCATAGAGTAGAAACAAGAAAGCCGCGACACAATAGAGAATGGCAGAAGCTAACGCAAAGCCGGCTTTATTCCAGAAATAAGCAAGCCATCCCATCAATGCAGCAATCAGTGTAACAAACATATGAGGCATGACAAGCATAGCCGCGATACTGGTACCTACCTGTTCAGCTGTTTCAGCCGAACCGGATAAAGCACCGACAAAATACGTGATAATGAAGATCGCATAGATCGTTCCCAGAATATTATTGACTAATAGTAGTTTACTTTTTTTCATTTTGTTGCCTTTCGTGCTTAGTTGATTTTAATCTGAAATTTAGCTTTACTGTCAAACATCGAAGAATAGTAATTCAACATCAAACCTTTGTCGGCAATGGGTTGTTCCCAAACGATGGTTCCTTCAATGATTCCATTCGTTAATAGATCACCTGAATTTAATCTTGTATCATTGGATGCGAATACGTAGGTGGAATCTATTTCTTGACCTAGACTATTCTGCATCTTCCAATCATACGGATTATAGCTGATCTTCTTATCTGATTTATTTTCGATTTTTACTTTCACCAACACATATTCATAACCTGCTTTGGCTTCGCTGTATTCTTTCTTAGCGAATTTTTCGACATTGACAATAGAATAGTTGACGCCTTCATCGATAGCCGTCTCTGTCTGTTCAAAAATCGTCTTCTTAACTACGACCGGAGCTTTCTTCGTTGAACTGCACCCTACAAACAAAAACATTGAAATGATCACTAATAGACTCAGTTTTTTCATGGTAGTCATACCCCCTAGGTAAGTTGATAGTAGCATGCATAAATAAGCGTGTTTCACACTATACGTGTTATTTATATCAACTGTCCGTTATGTTGGACATTATAATTATTGTTGATTTTATTTGACCGTTATTTAGGACAGTTTCGTTTTCTGTCTTTTTTCATCTAGTTGCTTATCGGCTTGGTTTTTCGTACAATAAACCCAGAAGAGGGTGATGCTATGAATGAAACAATCTTATTGATCTTAACGAGTTTGAATCTAATTATATTGGTGATCGTAGTGATACGGATTTGGCCAACAAATAATAAGAACGAACTATTGAACCAGTTTAAGAGTATGCGGAGTGAAAGTAGTGATGAAACACAACGAATCGTCCGAACATTCAGTGATGTGTTGATGCAGTCCTCACAGACCAGTAACAGTGTCATGGACAAGCGTTTGGAAGAGTTGACGCGCTTACTTAAAGGAACTCAAGATAACCTTCAAAACACGGTTACTGTCTCCTTACACCAGATCCAACAGATCTTGGCCAACAATACCCTTCAAACTGAACAGAAATTGGAAAACATCCGTTTAACAATCGAAAAGCGCTTAACTTCGTTACAGGAAGAGAACAGTAAGAAACTTGATGAAATGCGTACGACGGTGGATGAGAAACTTCAGAAAACACTGGAAGAACGTATCAGTAAGTCGTTCAATCAAGTCAGTATGCAGTTGGAACAAGTCTATAAAGGACTCGGTGAGATGCAGAATCTGGCAATCGGAGTCGGCGATCTTAAAAAAGTACTCTCCAATGTTAAGACACGCGGTATCCTGGGTGAGATCCAATTAGGGGCAATTCTTGAACAGATTTTAGGTCCTGAACAATATTCGACCAATATCGTTACGAAAAAAGGTTCACGTAACCCCGTTGAATTCGCAGTGAAACTTCCGGGTGATGAGAATGGTCCGGTCTATCTACCTATCGATTCGAAATTTCCGCTTGAAGATTATAACCTATTAAATGACGCTTACGATCGCGGTAATAAAGTTGAAATCGAACTGTTGGCGAAAGTGTTAGAGAGTAAGATCAAAGTCTTCGCCAAGGATATCCATGACAAATACATCAGTGTTCCGGATACAACGGACTTCGGGATCCTCTTCCTTCCGATCGAAGGTCTCTACGCTGAAGTCGTTCGCAGAGGTATGGTGGAATCCTTACAACGAGACTATAAGATCATCATTGCCGGTCCGACAACGATGGCTGCTTTATTAAATAGTCTTCAGATGGGATTCAAAACCTTAGCGATCCAAAAAAGAAGCGGTGAGGTTTGGAATATCTTGGCGGCTGTCAAAACCGAGTTTGATTCCTTCGGTGATGTATTGACACTCACACAAAATCGCTTGGAACAAGCTCATAGCGAGTTAGATAAACTAGTCGGTGTTCGTACACGTAAGATCCAAAGTAAACTGCGTACTGTCACAACATTAGATGAGAACACGAAGAATTCAATCTTAGAGATCGAGTCCGAAGATCCGATCGAATAGAAAGTGAGAAACAATCATGATGGGTTGTTTCTTTTTTTTATAATTCCGATCCGATGTTTGCGTTATGATTTTATTGTATAGACATTACTATTATTTTCTATACTATATTGTTTGTACTAGACAATAAAGATACTGAGTGATAAAATGTTAACAGTAAACCTACGATCTATACTTTTTCAACTTCACCGTTGATTTATGTAGCGGTCAACGGTGTTGATTATATTCGTCTTATCCTTGTTTATATTATTTGCTTGTCACATTCTAGATATCATGACAACTACATGTCTTGGTTTACCGATCATGTAGATGTCAAGAAAGGTCCGCTATGACAAACCCTTTTAGCCCAATCAGAATCGGAACCATGGAGTTGAAGAATCGATTCGTTCGTTCGGCTACTTATGATTACTTTGGTAACTTAGATGGAACGATCAGTGAAAGAGAATTTGAAATCATAAACCAGTTGGCATCCAATGATGTTGGCACAATCATAACCGCACTTATGTCGATATCACCCTTTGGGTTAGCTGAGCGAGAACAAAATCGAATCGATCAAGACTCATACATCGAAGGCTTACGTAAAGCGTGTGACATTACACATCATTATGGCGCTAAGATAATCGTACAACTTTGTCATGCCGGGGGGAAAGCAAACCCTGAAGACAACGGTAACCTTCAACCCCTGTCTGCCTCTGAAATGCTTATGCCAAGTGGAATAGTCACTCGCGCAATGACCCTCGATGAGATACAAATACTGATCGAAGATTTTGTATCTGCCGCAAAACGCGCCTATCAAGCCGGAGCCGATGGTGTTCAGATCCACGGAGCACATGGCTATTTATTAAGTCAGTTTGTCTCATTCATCGACAATAAGCGTTTGGATCAATATGGCGGCTCAGCTGAAAATCGATTTCGAATCTTGCGGGAAATCAAAGAAAAAATAGCTGAAACGATCTCGGGTGATTACCCCGTCTGGTTAAAAATAAACAGTAATATCAAAGGTGATATCAGTGACAATACTCGCTATCTGACTGATCTGATCGAGATGATCAAAATCGCGAAAGAATGCGGATATCAGGTCATTGAAATGAGTGGTACCGGCTTTGCCTTATTAAAAGGACAAGCGGCACCCTATTTTATCAATCAAGTATCTGCGGTCAAGAAGCAAGTCGATATACCCATTGCGATTGTAGGTGGAATTCGCACACTACAGGAAATAGATATAGCTTTGGATGCCGAAATCGAATTGATATCGTTGAGTCGCCCATTCATTACCGAACCGGATTTATTACATAAATTTAAACAAGGTAGTGTACGCTCTCGTTGTCTTCATTGTCAGAAATGTTTCGATCTTCCAAAAACTAAAAATGTTCGATGTGTTTTTCAAACAACACTTAAGTAAAACCAGGTTGATATAATTCCATGAGATTCTTAAAGAATGGATAAGGTTACAGGAAACGAGTAATAAAAGTTATTTACACCCAAACAAAGGTATATCTGAAAACGAACAGATATAGTGAGGAAAATATGCAAAAATTTAATTATCACACACATACCAAGCGATGCGGACACGCATTCGGAGACGATGAACAGTTTGTAAAGGCTGCGATTTCTGCCGGATATACAACCCTAGGTTTCTCTGATCACGTTCCTTTCCCTGGAAAAAAATGTCCGGGCGGCCACATGGACTACGAGGAATTACCCGAGTATCTGGCAAGTATACGTAAACTTGCTGTTAAATATAGCGACAAGATCAACATCAAAGTGGGTTTTGAAATCGAATTCTATGATGAATACATGGAGTATTACGAGAGCCTTCGAAAAGTGAGTGATTTTCTGCTTCTTGGTCAACATAATGAAGCACTTTATATAAACGATTATTGTTTCTTTTGCGATGATGAAGATGTGATGATCTATGCACTTTCCATCAAAAAAGCGATTGATGGAAAATTCGCCGACCTTATCTGCCACCCTGACTATTTTATGCTCGGTCGCAGAGACTGGACTGAAGCTTGCGAAAAAGCATCCAGAATCATCTGTGAAACATCCATTAAAAATGATATTCCGATTGAAGTGAACCTAAACGGAATCAGACATGGAAAGTTTTTGATTGATGGTCAAATGCAATATGCATATCCCTATCGGAGATTTTGGGAAATCGCGGCAGAATATGGTTGTAAAGTCGTTTATGGAGTTGATGCCCATTTACCTATGACATTCCTTGATAAAACACGTTACGATACCGTAAATGAAGTTCTGGTGGATCTTCCGTTGAATTATATTGATCTAACTTTTTAAGTTGGTAAATCTAACTATCTTCCTCTATTCTTAACTTAATCAACAAAGTACTTAGTTCTAAAAAAAGTAGCCGGGCAAGAATCTCTTTCTTGTTTGGCTACTTTTTGTTTGCTTTATCAATCTATAAAACCTAGCTGAGTTGAAATCCCCTTTTTAGAAATCGGTATCCATATCGTTATCTTCTGAATTACTATTTATTTGGATCTGCATGATACTTTCTTTGGCACTGATGCATACCTTTTCGCATAATTCATCAATTGCCAATGAAGATCGACTTAAACATGCCTCGATGATCATGATTAGGTTCATTCCCGAAATCAACCTAAGTTCAGGATGACGCGCAGCTACTTGCATGGCTTGATTGGCTGGTGAACCGCCGGGGATATCTGTAAAGAGGATGATTCCGTCGGTCACTGTGAAACACTTGATCAGTGTTTCTATTTTATCTTGAAATTCTAATGGATTATCTTCCGCATTTAGCGTTAAATAACCTATGTTTTCAGTATCTTCAATAAAAAATTTAGTTGATTCAAATAATCCCTTCGCTAAAGGACCATGAGATAATAAAATTAATCCTATCATTGTGTCTCCTCTGTGATGCTTATCACTTATATTTATTTATCTTTTTGAATATTTAGATGAGATCTCGGTACTGATGACGGTATATGTAAATATCTTATAATTGTAAATTTGAACTGTATATTCGATTGGAACATTGTTATTGTCATACGAGATATTATTGACGATCAAGGCTGGTCCGGATTTAGCGTTCAAGAGAATCTGAGCGTCATCACCGCGAATCGTATCCGCACGAATATCATCTTTTGCCCAAGCCATATTGATATGGTAGTGCTCAAAAAAGATATCATATAACGAGAACTTTTCGAAATTAAACATTTCAAGTCCGGGACAGTGTTTCGAAGCGATATGAGCGTATTCGATCACAACCACTTCATCCTTGGCATAACGGGTACGATAGAGATAAAAGATTTCTTCATCATCGTTCAACTCAAGTGCGTTTTTAACTTCTTCGTTAGGTGGAAGTCCTCGTTCCAATCGCGTTACTTTACTGGTGCAATGGATACCTCTTCGTTCAAAGAGTTCTTTGACTCCTAATATTTCCTGACTTCTGCGTACTTCGAGGTCTGCGACACTGGCTCCGCGGCCGTAATCAATACGCACAGCCTTTCGCTTTTCAAGTTCGGCAATCGCATGACGTATCGTCATCCGACTTACATTAAACCGTTCCTGTAATTCTTTTTCTGTTGAAAGCTTCTCACCCGGTTTGAATTTACCGGCGATTATTTCTTGATTGATCTCATTTGCGATCTGCTCATACTTAGATAATTTGTCTTTCATATATACCTCCATTACAATGTGTATAATTTCTACGATTGTCTATAACATTATATCATAGAGAGAGGTATAAATGTAGAGTGTTTATAAAAGCCGACCGAGTTTGAGCGGTCGGCTATTTTTATAAGATACCGGCTAGTGATCCGGCAAATGCCAGAGCAACGTAGACCAGAATAAGCGTCGTCGGTTTGACTCTCTTCTTAACAATCAAGAACCAAGTTGTGATCATTAGGATTAATGGCAAGATGTTTGGGAACAGATTGTCCAGGAAAGATTGAACCGTTACCGAACCATCAGATAGAATATTGATGTTTAGTGCTAATGCAACAAATTTAGCACCGATAGCACCCGTTACGATCAAGCCAAGAACAGTGAAAGCTTCTTGAACTCGTTTTGAGTTATCCCCTAAGAACAAGCCAACTGATTCGATACCTAATTTATACCCTCTATAGAAAACAAAATAAGAGAAGAATACGATAAATGTGAACATCGTTACGATATAGAAGATAGGTCCGACGATACTTCCGTCAACCGCAAGACTGATACCGATACTAAGTAGAATTGGACACATCAGACCTTGGAAGAAACTATCACCGATACCGGATAATGGACCCATTAAACCGACTTTCACACCATTGATCATGGCATCATCGATTTCAGCTCCGTTAGCACGATTTTCTTCAAGTGCCGCAACGATTCCCGGAACAACAGTACCAAGGATCGGTTCAACATTGTAGAAGACGGCATGGCGTTTTAATGCTTTTAATTCTTCTTCTTTATTGTCTCCGTAAAGTTCTTTGATGATTGGCATCATACTATGGAGGAAACCGAAGGCTTCCATTCTTTCAAATCCTAGCGAAGCTAAATGGAAGAATGACCAGTTAATATAACTTTTAAAGAGTGTAGACTTTTTTAGTTTCTTTTGTTCCATCAGAATTGGGCCTCCATATCGTCACCTTTTCCACTGTCGTCTTTATTGTTTTTTCCATTCCCTAAATTCTTATATGTAATAACAGCAATGATGATTGCGATAACTGCGATCGCAATCAGTGTCAGATTAAAGTAAACTACTGCAATGAATCCGATCATGAAATAAACCCAGTAAGTTGTATCTTTGATCAGCAGGGATGTCAACATCGAGATACCGACTGCAGGTAAGATGCCTCCTACGACACCAAGGGTATGCATTAACCAATCAGGAGCATAAACTTGAATTTGGGCAACATAGGATGCTCCGAAATAGAGAACCAAGAAAGCGGGTACAAAACGTAACAAGAAGGTTGTAACTTGCGTTCCTCCGACATGATAACGAATAACACCTTTATAATCGCCGCGTTCAGCTGCTTTATTCGCTAAGTTTCCCCATAATACATTTAGGAACATCATGATATTCCAAACCAAGATACCTAAGATTCCCAGTGTTGTCGCTAATGCGATGGCAACGCTTGGATCTCCCCCCGCAACGACGCCGAGCGCAACCGCTGGATAAGCTACAACCGCGATATCGGTCTGGATGGATCCTCCTACCGACATACTGGCTAGATAAACTGTTTGAACAGCGGCTCCAACCATGACGCCCGTTTTCACATCACCTAATATAAGACCGACAATAAGCCCGGATGCTAAAGGTTTGCTTAATACGTAATAACCACCGAAATCCCCCATTAACCAAGGTACACATTCTGCTGCCAAATAACCCATCAATGCAATTAAGACTGCCTGATATAATTCCATAACTATCTCCTTTCCCTATTTTGAATAGTGGCTATGGTTTTACTTCTTAACGGATTCCCACTTAATCGCTTGAGTAGATGGGATTGACTGGAAAACCACTTCTTTCCCCAAACTAACTAAATAATTGCAACTCGCAATTTCATCGACGCTTAACGCTGTGAATTGAGATATCGGTTTTCGGTCTGCGTTTTGCGAAACCGGGCCTAATGTAACTTTTTTACCGATATTCACGCCGTTTTTTTCAAGGTATTCAAATACTGTCGGTGAACGGGCAATCAATAAATAGTTTTTTGCACTTTCAGATGCTTGTTTCGCTTTGATCAGTGCATCTTTTTTTGTATAAATATAAACTTCCATTCCGATGGCTGCATTCTTGTAAATCTGGCGCATCATTGGATCTAATGCGATCTCATCATCAATCAATAAGATACCATTGTTAGAGTAGATCTTACTCCAAAGTGTTACCGTTTGCCCATGAATCGCCCGATCATCCACTCGTGTAAAAGCAAATGCCATTGTCTGTCTCCTTTCTGGTTTAGTAACCGGTTATACAGACGCAATGATTAACTCTTCACAGTCTCTGGCGGATTCCTTATCCAATACGACAACTGTGTTTTCTGCTAATTTCAAAAATGAAGCCGGAAAACTTGTTGCAATTACAGGATCTCGTAAGACACGATTCCAAGCGGCTGCCTTCTTCGTTCCGCTTGATAATATGATCAATTTCTTTGCTTGTAACATATCCAGAATTCCGACGGTCACCGCAAATCGGGGAACCTCGTTGATGGTTTCAAAAAAGCGCGCATTCACTCTTGCTGTCCACTCGGATACTTGTTCGACATGGAAACGATCGCATAGAAATTCAGCTGGTTCATTGAAACCGATATGTCCATTCTCACCGATACCGTCGAGAATCAAATCGATTCCACCGTCTTTGATCAGTTGGTTTTTGTAGTTTTCACATTCCGCTTCCATATCTTCAGCACAACTATCGATCAGATGAATATTTTTTGAATCGAAATTACACTTAGAAAAGAAAAGTGTATGTAGGTAGTAATAATAACTTTGGTCATGCTCAGGGGCTAATCCGACATAATCGTCGACACTGCGAACACGCACCGATGAGAAATCCACATGACCTTGTTGATACTCTTCAACCAAGATTTCATACATACGAAGCGGCGTTCCGCCGGTCGGAAAACAAGCAAGCAAGTTTGGTTTACGCTTGATTTCCTCAATCACCATGCGCGCTGCCGTTTGACTCATTTCTTCATAATCGTTGACTAAGTTGAATTTCATAGAATCCCCTTTTTCTCGGTGTAACTCGCTGCTAATAGCGTCATGTTGCCACTTACTTTTAATGTGATTGTGTCTTTGGGTATGAACCATGTCTCAAACTGCTTAACGTCTTGATCTTGAATTGAACCTTGACCTTTGATGATCGTACACAAACAGAAAGTACCCAGTTCAATGAGACAATCTGCTTCGACTTCCCATTTGATCAAAGTGAAGATCTCAGTTTGATCAATGTAGATCGTTTCCGTATACCCGTTGAAGTGTTTTTTAACGGGAATGGGTTGTCTGATCACTTGCGGAGCTTGTATAACGGATAACGCTTCTGCTAAATGTAATTCTCTTTTTTTACCGGTAACTGAATTAACTCTGTCATAGTCATAGACACGATAGGTGATATCCAGGTTGTAGGTTAGTTCATAGATCAGAATATTCTCGCCAATCGCATGGATTGTTCCGGGCGGAAGCAGTATGAAATCATCCGGACGTGCGTCCTGATAGTTCAATAGTTGATTCCAATCACCTTCGTCGATTCGTTGTTTGAGTTCTGAGGTTGATTTAGCGCTATGCCCTACTTCGATTTTAGAAGTGTCATCACTTTCTACCACAAACCATGCTTCAACGACCCCTTGGGGATAACCCCATGCTTGAGCGAGTTTACCGTCCGGATGAACCTGAATCGATAGCGCCTCTTTTGAATCGATTAGATTGACCCGCAAAGGAAAATGAGAGCAGGTCAAGCCAAACAATTCGGCTTTATTTTTTTGATAGAAGTCTGTGAAATCCATTCCGTTGATCTGCGTTTCTGCTTCCGGCATCGATGACACCAAGAAGGCTTCACCGATCCGTGCTTGATCTGAAGGAACATGCAGCAGTTTACTCAGTCGCTCTTTACCCCAGATTCTTTCATTCAGAATGGGGGTTATTTTATAGAGTTGTTTAGTAGCGGACATAGGCTTTAATGACGCCGATTTCCTGATTGATGCTTTCTCCACAAGGAGTAATCGTATATTCACCGATCTGAGCCGGTATAACGATCGATTCGGCAAAATGCATAATATAAGGTGCGAACTGACCGCTTGGGCTTTCAAGCAAAGCTTCTCTGCCCTGAATCAAGTTTAATACCTGTGTTTCGTTATTCGTCGCATGAGTTGTTTTAACCGTCTGCCAGTAACGTCTTGTTTCTATGAACTGGTATTGTTGCATGCCGGTACGCTCTTCACGCCAACCTTCACCTGAATCTAACGGCACAGGTGCGAACGCACATTCTTTTTCCACCCAGTCTTTTTTCTTATCCCACTGAATAACTTCCATTCCGCGATCGATATTGATAGGACGAGGTTTTCCATCCATTCCGACTCTGCCCCAATCCCATAACTTAAAGGTAAAGATACAAGGAGACGTACTGATTTCAAGAACCATTGTATTCTCTCCGGAACAATGAACCGTACCGGCCGGAATATGATAGTGTTCATGTTTCTTCACAGCGATCTTATTTGAATATTTCTCAGCCGGGAAAACAATCTTTCCCTGTTCAGCTAATTTTAAATCACGTTCCATGTCTTCGCGATTACATTCATCGGTCAACCCCAGATACATGAAGGTATTTTCAGGTGCACAATCCAAGAAATAATAACTCTCATCTTGGGTGAACGGCATGGCGAAATTTTCTTGGAAATACTTGGTATCCGGATGAACTTGTAATGAAAGATAACCGCCACCCATCGTATCCAAGAAATCAAATCGAATCGGATAATCAGCACCGAAACGAGAATAACCCTTTTCACCGATCAATTGTTTTGCGTATTTCTGGCAAACGGTATAACCCGGGACATTGATCTTGGTTGACCCATAAGTTAAACTCACTTCATTCTCGGGGAATAAACAATTATAGCCCCAAGCTGTGTTAATCAGATTTTCATCATCGACACCTAATTCTTCTTTCATCCACGTTCCGCCCCAGAGTCCTTCATCGAAGAACGGAACCGTACGGAAAGGTTGTTGCATCATCTGTAATAATCCTTGATCAAAAGCCGAACGACTTAACATACGCGGATCATTCTTAACAACGGTATCCAAATAGTAGGTGAAGGTCTTAAGTAATTCACCTTTACGTTGGGTTGATAAACGCCAGTCAACAAAGTAACCGCGTTTGAATTTCTTGCCCATTTCTTGATCAAAATTACCGGCGTTGAAATTATCGATCTGATCATGACGATAACGCATCTGTAGTTCCCAGATTGTCATGTCAGCCAGTAATTGAATATCCCCTGCATGAATATATCCGGCTCCGACACCGACGATCAACACGGTTCCGGTAGCGTCAGCTACTTGTTTTTGGACAGCAGCTAGTTTCATAGGATCTACGAAATCAAGCCATTTACCGGTATAAGCAATGCCGAAGACACGGTCATCCGTCACATAGCGTTGCATCATCTGATTCATCACTGCCGATTCCACAAAAATTGATTTACTTTCAATGACCAATGTTGAGTTTAATTCATTGAGACCCTTAATGATTTCATCCGTTCTGACGCCGTCGGAACAATCAACCGTGATCACTGTTTTAGGTGTGTTGATATGGTTAGTAAGCTCCTTGACGATTTCCGTATAACCTCTTTGAAGTGCATCGTCAAATCCTTTGACGATCGTACTTGGAAACTTGTCATAGTTGGGGGTAGCTCTTTTATTCATGTGGGTCCTCTTTTCATTGTTTTTATTCCAAGGTTATTGTAGCACTCTGTTTTTATATTGTCTATACAATATTTTATTTTCTATACTTTTTAAATTTGTGATAGACAATCATAATTGCGAGTGATAAAATGGGAAAGAGGTGAAAACAATGATCTATAACTTTGGGAATACATCTTCGATTGATTCGACCTTTGATGATATAACACGTAAACTGACTGTCAGTGACGATACCGTCATTGATGAAAGTCTGGTCCGTAAGATGAAGGATATGCGTAATCTGTTTCGCGATTCGACCGGATTTGATGATGAAACCGAACTTTACTACATGTATAACGGTATTTACCGTCAAAAACACAAATCTTTCTTTAAGGATCAACACATTAAATATGAATACACCGTCTTGATGCCGATGTTGTTTAACGGAGAGTGTATGAAAGCTCACGGACATATCCATGGATTCAACCCAATTCGTCAAGCACGTCACATTGAAGCGTATGAAATACTGTTAGGCGAAGGCTACTTCGAACTCTTCACCTATGTTGGAAATGAACTTCAAGTACTGATGATCCAAGTTAAACAAGGTGATTACCTGATCATACCGCCGGATTACTACCATTTGTCGGTCAACTCCGGTGATATTCCGTTTATCTTCGGTGATCTGATTATCGAAGGTGCCGAGAGTGATTACGGACCGTTAAAAACAAAAAATGGAGCTCCCCTCTATGTATTAAAAGATGCGTCCGGTAATGTTTCCTTCCAGTTCAATGAAAACTATCTTGGCCATCCGTTGAATATTTCTCATTTAACCGTTGCGACTCTTCCGTGGGAGAATCCACTGGCGAAGATACCGCTCTATGCACATTTTATTACGAATCCCGAAAAGTTCGCTTTTCTAAAATAGTGAATTCTGTTTATTCGTTTACTCCCTAAACAAAAAAGACATCGCAACTGCGCCCACACGCAATCGTCGATGTCTTTTTTGTGTTATCTATAACGATAAAGATTACTTTGATTTGTTGACACAACCTAATAGATATCTGAGTGATTCGATATAGACCTCCGTCGCTTTCATTAAGATATCGATATCCATACCCTCATTGATCTGATGTGCCTGGCCAATGGCTTTGTTTTTTAGATGAGATCGGGTCGTAGGACCGAATGCGACCAGTTTACCTTTAAACTTACGCGCATAGGTATCACCGGGTGATACTTTAGAAGGTGTTAACGGATCATTAAAGAAGTGCCGGTATAGTTGATCCAAGGTCGCCACTAAGGGACTTGACGGATCGGTATAGAACCCGGGATTATTTTCGACCAAACGACAATAAACGTCAGCATCAAATTGTACCAGAACCCTTTGGATCTGATCGACGATCTCACTTACGATAAGATCAGACGGAGAGCGACAATCCAACAATAACTTTAATCGATTCTCACTCAATGTCATATCAGTGATCGCAATTGAGAGATCACCGGTCTTGAAACTCTTAGATCGAATCCCAAGTCCGTTACCGTCTGTACGTTGGAAACAAGCGATAAATGACGCCTTCGGTTCATCTTGGAGTAAGTTAAATACAAAATTCAGTAAATGGTAAGCAGCGTTGAGACCTTCATACGGACGTGATCCATGCGCACTCTTCCCGATCATGGTGACGTTACATTCACCTCTGACTATTTCAAGTTGACCGCTAAGTCCATTGGTTCTGAGGTAAAAGTCAAAAAGTTCGACAATATTTTTGGGAAAATCAACAAATGTACAAGTGGCTGTCCCACAGGTGATATGCGGATGAAGCGAACTTTCGGCCGAGGTGATTTGAACAGGTACAGGGATCGAGACTTCGATCAAGCAACTTCCGTGTTCACCATAATTGACCGGAAATGTACAGTCCGGCACAAACCCGGTATCCGGGAGTCGATCGGTATGATGCACATAATAATCCATATCTTTCATACCGGATTCTTCGTTACATCCGAAAATGAGATGCAAACCACGAGTCGGTTTCCATTCACTCGCTGCCAAGATTCTTAGAGCCGTATAAATCGCAATGGTCGGTCCTTTATTATCGTTGGTACCTCGCCCATATAGAATATTATCCACTAAGCGACATTCATAGGGATCTGCTTCCCATAAGCCATCAGCTGGTACCACATCCAAATGGCAGGCAACACCCACGATCTCGGTTTGCGGTCCGTATTCAATCCGACCTGCATAATTGTCAAAATTACGAACTGTGAATCCGTCTTGTTTTGCTTTTTCCAACATCCAAGTCAAACAACGTTTATTTTCGATCCCAAACGGCGCAACGGCGGATCTTGTGGAAGCATCATCAACACTCTTGAAACGGACAAGTTCTGTGATCTCTTGGATCATCGATTCGCGCATACTCTCTACTTGTTTTTCCCAACGGATTATTTCCATGTGTAGACCTCTTCTCATAGTGATAGTATAACGCAATCCAGCGTGTACTTATGTATAAAAAGTTAATTTTCGCCGACACGTTATCGCACGTTACCTAATTTACGCATGTTTGATGACATCTCATTCATTTCTTCGAAATTCAAAAGGATACCCGAACTTGATTTCTCAAAAGCAATGCGGTTTTCATTTTCAATTCCCAATTCTTCTCCGACTTTCGCAATATCGATATCTGCCCCCATAAAAACAAACTTCCAGTCCTTCTTACGTTGCATCGTGATGATTTGTCGAACCTGAGTAAACGTATAAAGTTGGCTTGAATTCTCGTAACCGTCACTCAGGATAAAAAACAAGATCGATTCCGATCGCTTCGATGCGTGTTCACGACCCAGCGAACTTGTCATTTCTTTGATGGTACTTCCGATCGCATCCAGTAGCGACGTCGAGCCACTCGGATGATATTCATTATTCGTGATCGGTTCTACTTCCCGAATCGGATCTCGCCAACGAAACGTACTGACCGAGTTGTTGAAAAAGACCATCGATAG
>JBBRCP010000038.1:0-16089 GCA_038204785.1 Erysipelotrichales bacterium | reverse complement strand
ATGTGTGGTTCATAGGAGAACTCCTTGCGTTGTTTCACAAAATCATTGTAAGGGTTTCCTATGGACTTTTCTTCTGTTATGCCACCATCGCTCATTTCTGACTGATGATTTATTTATTCCATTCTCATTTTACAATCCAGTCATTTGTAAAATATACAAAGATTGTAATTCAATTTGTAGATGAGTTTTATCAGTTTTCTGAGGATCATCCTGAATATCAACTAAAAAAGTACGATATTATTTTGAAAAACGCTGGTCTTATTTCAGGTGATGAAGAAGTGCATGGAGCCAATGTGGAGAGTCTAGATGAAAAATATATTCTCGCTCTGATTATGCAAGCAATCCGTTCAGATCGATTCTGTGAAGGTTCACTGCTTAGCTTTTTCAACGATGGATCTATACTTAAATGGTTAAAACGACTTGAATCCATTGATAATAATCGATTTCCAAGGCCACTTATAGAGATTCATTTTGAAATCGGTAGTTTAGGAAAATATTCAAGCTATCAAATCACTTTTAACAATAGTTGTGCTTTACTTGTATCGAGTGCGTGGTGTCGCAAATCAATTGAAAAAAAATATACTGTTAAAGAAACAAAGATACTACTAGAATCTTTTAAGAATCTTCATGTTGAAAATTGGAATAAAGAATATGTTGATCTCTTTGTTTTAGATGGAACACAATGGGAATTGATTGTAAAATACAGTGGACAACAGGATGCTATTTGGAAAGGCTGTAATGCTTTTCCAGTTAATTGGGTTAAACTATTAGATTTTTTTGGAATTGACGATGATACAGACGACTATGATGAATAAGCTAAACGTAGGATGCTGAATTCATATTTGGGCGCAACAACTCTTTATAATACAATAGTAGTGAAATTGATGATTATTAAAGCATAGCGTTTGTTGCTGCGAGCATCGTAAGTGAGTACTTTCAAAAAGTTTCATTCAAATTTTGAAAGTACTTTTTTATGCGACAACACTCAGTAAATTGCTGAAAAATTTTAAAAAGAATAAGGATAGACCTGTGAAATTTGAAAAACTTTTTGTCAATACTAAATAGTGAAAAGAATTTTAGCGTCATCGTGCAAAAGATGACGATTATTAATCACTTGATCGGTGATTGTAAAAATACCTAAAGTTCAAAAAAAGCGAGATATGAAACTAAAATAGTGATATTATTATTATAAGATGTATGGTTTTAAAAAATCGTGGCATATAAAAATAAACAAGTATCACACAAAGCAACTTTTCTTAAATTGACTCGTTGAAAAAAACAAATAATTTTGCATTTCGGTTATATTTATCATTTTTTTTGGTTATTAAGTAAAATGAGTAGGGGTAAGGCAACATATTTTCGAAAAGGGGATTGCCGGATGAAAACAAGAATTCTCGACTATTTCGATTTTGAAAAAGCAAATATTTTACTGGAAGGTTTTAACAAGTCGACAGGTTTTGTGACTGCAATTTTGGACCTCGAAGGAAATATTCTATCGAAATCGGGATGGCGACAAATTTGTACTGATTTCCATCGAAAGAATGCAGAAACTGTTTTAAATTGCATTTTTAGTGATACTCATTTGGCTAGCAAAATAAAAGAGGACGAAAAATATCATTCGTATCGATGTGTTAATGGATTGATTGATGTGGGAGTACCTATAATCATTAGAGGAGAGCATATTGCTAACCTTTTCTCGGGTCAGTTCTTTTTTGAAGAGCCAGATGTTTCTTTCTTTAAGAAACAAGCGAAACGATATGGATTTGATGAGCAAACTTATCTGGAGACACTCGCTAAAGTACCCGTCGTTTCAAAAGAAAAAGTAGATGACGCAATGAACTTTTTGTTGAACTTAATCATAATAATGATTGAGATGACAGCTGAAAAGCTAGATCAAATTGAGTTAAATGACGCGTTAAGTAAAAGTGCGGCAGATCTTTTGGAGAGTCAAGAAAAACTGAAACATAATATGAATGATCTATTAGAATCACAACGGATTTCTCATTTGGGAACATGGAGTTTGGATATAGCGTCAAATCAAGTTGTGTGGTCAGAAGAATTATACAAGATGTATGGGTTTGATCCAACAATTCCGATTCCACCCTACACGGAACATATGAAGTTATTTACTCCGGAAAGTTGGGCTAAATTATCGGATTCCATTAAAAATACAAGAACACTCGGAATCCCTTATGAATTGGAACTAAAAACGGTCACAAAAAATGGAATGAATGGATACATGTGGGTACGAGTTGAAGCTAACAAAGATGCGAATGGCAACATTATTTCTATTTGGGGAGCAGCTCAGGACATCTCGGAACGTAAAAAATCGGAAGAAAAGTTAGTCTTTCTGAGTTTTCACGATCACCTAACCGGTCTTTATAATCGAAGATTCTTTGAAGAAGAGTTAATTCGGTTAGATATAGAAGAAAATCTTCCACTTTCAATTATTATGTGTGACATCAATGGATTGAAACTGGTCAATGATTCATTTGGACACGACTCAGGAGATGCACTTCTTAAGAAAGCGGCTGAAGTAATCAAAAATGCATGTCGAGAAGAAGATATCATTGCTAGAATCGGTGGAGATGAATTTATTGTTATATTACCAAAAACAGACTCTGATGAAACATTGCATGTGTCGAATCACATCAAAGAGTTGGCATCACAAGAGAAAATAGTGAATATCGGATTATCGATCGCTTGCGGATACGATACAAAAACATCAAATAATCAATCAATGATCGAATTAATTGCGAATGCTGAGAACCATATGTATCAACATAAGCTTTCTGATCGTTCGAGTATGAGAAGTAAAACAATTGATCTCATCATGAATACATTATTCGCGAAAAGTAATCGTGAAGCGATACACTCAAATAGAGTAAGCAGTTTATGTGTCGCTATCGGATCGAAAATGAATTTTGATAAAGATGCGGTTAATCAGTTGCGAATCGCCGGTCTTATTCATGATATTGGTAAAATTGGTATTGATGAAAAAATACTGAATAAGCCAGGGAGATTAAATGACGATGAAAGAAAAGACGTAGAAAGGCATCCCGAAATAGGTTGGAGAATTTTGAGTTCAACGACTGAGTTTTCGGAGTTAGCACACTTCGTTCTTAATCACCATGAAAAATGGGATGGCAGTGGTTATCCAAATGGTATCAAGGGGAAAAAGATTCCGCTTGAAGCGAGAATCATTGCGGTAGCTGACACTTATGATGCAATGACCAGTAAAAGAAGTTATCGAATAGGTTTAAGCAAAGAAGAAGCCATTCAAGAATTACAACGTTGCTCAGGCACACAGTTTGACCCTGACATTGTAAATGTGTTTATAAATCAAGTTTTACCAAAAGATGGTTTAAGAACTATAACGTCAAAGGCTAAAACAAGCATCTGATACTTAGGCGCAGTTTACTCAATCTAAAAATTGATTTACGCAATGAATATATCGAAGTCACTTATAATCGAAGAAATAGGTAAAAGAGATGGATCAACTAATGGATGAGTTACCAAAGAGTTTTCAGAATTGAGAACTCTTTTTAGATGGATATATCTCTGCTGAACCTAAAATAGTGATTGTCTAATCATTGTAGATAATTATTCATGGGTGTTATAATTTAAGAAGAACTTCAGATTATAATATAACTTCCACCTATTTACTAAACAATGATGAAAGGAGTCATATCCATGAATCAATCTGTAATAGACTGGCTTCTGGAAGAAGAAAATTCTTCCATCAGATACGTTACTCTGGTTTCACTTTTAGTTGGATCATCAGGTGATTCAGATGTTCTATAGGCAAAAAAATCGATCATGGAGAAAGGCTGTGTTCCAACGATTTTAGCTACCCAAAATCAAGATGGTTCGTGGGGTGTTCAATCAAAATTCTATCGTGATAAATACAGAGGTACGAGTTGGACCTTGTTGCTTCTTGCGGAGTTAGGTGCTGACTCAAGTGATCAACGCATCAAAAAGGCATGTGAATTCATCTTAACGAATTCACACGAACCTTTAAGCGGTGGTTTTTCGTATGATCGTAGTGAAAAGACGGGTTACGGACTTGCGAGCGGTATCATTCCTTGCTTGAGGGAAACATGGTCTACACACTAATCAAACTCGGTTATTTAGAAGATCCGCGAGTACAGAAATCGATTGAGTGGATCGTTCGAGTTTAACGTACAGATGATGGTGACACAAAGCCGACAGATCCGTATTATTTACTTTATAACATATGTTGGGGTAAACATTCTTGTCATATGGGTGTAGCGAAAGCACTCAAAGCTTTGGCTGCGATTCCGATGGATAAGCGAAGCAAGGAAGTAAACGTTAAAATCGATGAGCTTACGGAATACTTCTTGAAACATCATCTTTTCAAGAAAAGTCATGATCCACAAACGATTTCAAGACCGGGTTGGCTCAAACTGACATTTCCACTGATGTATCAAACAGATGTGTTAGAATTATTAAGTATTTTCGCTGATCTAAAGATCAAGGACAGTCGTTTAGATGAAGCTATCGAAGTGATCAAAAATAAGCAATCCGCAGATGGAACTTGGAAACTTGAGAATTCATTCAATGGGAGAATGCAGGTAGCGATTGAGAATAAAGGATCATCCTCAAAATGGATCACACTTTATGCATTGAAAACATTGAAGGAATTTGGAAGCCAAGAGGGTGAGAACGATGACAGAAAAAAGTAGAACTGTGACTTCAATCGATGAATATATCCAGACTTTTCCGGAAGAGGTTCAAGTTATCTTAACAACGCTACGAGATGTAATCAAAGAGGCTGCCCCTAATGCGACAGAAAAAATCAGTTATCAGATGCCCACATTTGATCTATATGGAAATTTAGTTCATTTCGCAGCGTATCATCACCATATCGGTTTCTATCCGACCCCCAGTGGGATCGATCACTTCAAAGATGAACTCTCAATCTATAAAGGGGCTAAAGGTTCAGTGCAATTTCCTATCTACGAACCACTTCCTTATGCGCTTATTTATCGTATCGTCATGTTCAGAGTGAATGAAAACACTGTAATTCATCAACTTAAAAAGAAGAAATAGTGTTCCTTACAGAAAGATGGAAAAATAAATGGACAATAAGATTCTTATCGGCAACTACAAACATTTTAAAGGTAACGAATACAGCGTTTTGTATCTAGCGAAACACTCTGAAACACTCGAAGAAATGGTGGTCTATCAAGCTCTTTATGGTGAAAGAGGAATTTGGGTTCGACCCGCTTCTATGTGGAATGAATCAGTGATATATAACGGAGTGTCAGTCAAACGATTTCAGTTTATTCAAAAATGAGGACAATGGTTTGAATGAAGAGAGTTGACTTGAATTAAGAATCTTGAGATAGGTTAACGAATCAACTGAGCTAGAAAAATCTTCAGCCAAAGGTGAAAAAGATGGAAATAAAGATTGCCGAAGTACTCTTAACGATATTGATAATCTTGTTGGTCGGGATAATCTGTTTTATTCTAATCGAGAAATCAACTAAAAAGAAGGCATTCCGCAACTACTCTTCATTACTGGAGGTAGGAGGTCGGTTTATCTTTGTTGACGGAATCCGCTTATTCATCCGCGAAGCAGGTGAAGGCCAGATGCCTTTATTAATGATCCATGGATTTCTCTCCACTTCCGATAATTTCAAAAATAATATTTTTGAAATAAGCAAATCCCGAAAAGTAATCGCTGTTGATCTGCCTGGATTTGGCAATTCGGATAAAGATGTCAAAATCGATTATTCACGTATCCATATGGCGCAGCTTTTAGTTCGGATGATGAACCAATTGGGCTACGATTGCTACGATCTATTAGGTCACAGTTTGGGCGGTGAGATTGCCCTTTGGATAGCGATCAACTACCCGGTGAATACCCATTCGTTGATTCTGGTCGATGCCGCGGGATATCAAAGCAACTCACAACGAAGCCTTCCTCCGTGGCTGATCGAAAATGTCTTTTTATCTTATCCGATGCAGAAATACCTGTTAAAAATGAGTGTTTATAACGAACAGATCTGGAATTCAGAACGGTTTATGAAAGCCTATACGTACAATACATTGATACCGGGTGTAACGTTTAGAAAATTCAGCAGTGATAACACAAATTCAACGTTAGGTGATGCGATCAAAACCCTTACTATGCCGACACTCATTGTATGGGGGCAAGCAGATAAACTGATACCTGTTCGTAATGCGGAGCGGTTTCACAACGAAATCAACAACAGTAACGTTGTGATATTGCCGGAATGCGGTCATTTATCTTTTATCGAAGTTGCGGCTCAATTCAACCAAGTGGTAACTGATTTTCTGCGTTAAAACCGACATTTTTATGGGTGACAGAAAAGCGCAAGAATCGGTGTTGATTTAACTCGTAATTGTTTAGTGAAATTGCTATACTGAGGGCGTAACAGAACCGCAAAAAGAGGCTCTACTAGGAGATAATCATGAAATTCAGAAAAAACAATAAGAACGATGATAAGCTTTCGATTTTAGGATTTGGATGTATGCGTCTTCCTAAAAAAGGTAACGGGATCGATGAAGAAGAAGCGGAGAAAATGATCGTTTCGGCAATTGATCGTGGGGTGAATTATTTTGACACTGCCTACATTTATTCAAGTGGGAAAAGTGAAGTTGTTTTGGGTAAGATACTGGCAAAAGGCTATCGCGATCAAGTCAAGATCGCAACGAAATTACCACCGTTTATGGCTAAAAAAACAGCTGATTTGGATAAAGTCTTCAATACTCAATTGGAACGTCTGCAGACGGATCACATCGACTATTACCTGATCCACATGTTGATGGACCTCGATACATGGAACCGCTTGATATCGATCGGGATACTTGAATGGATCATCGAGAAAAAGAAATCCGGCAAGATCATCAATTTAGGGTTTTCTTTTCATGGAACAAAGAGTGAATTCATTCAAATCATTGATGCATATGATTGGGATTTTACACAGATCCAATATAATTTTATCGATGAAAATAATCAGGCCGGCAAAAGCGGTCTGCAATATGCTGCTTCAAAAGGAATACCTGTAATTGTTATGGAACCTTTACGCGGGGGTAAGATCGTTTTTGGACTCCCAAAAGAGATCGATGACATCTGGAAGAAAATGACCCCCAGTAGAACGGTTGTCGATTGGGCACTCCGTTGGGTATGGAATCATCCGGAAGTAAATGTCGTTTTATCAGGTATGTCCACCCAAGCCCAAGTCGACGAAAATATCCGCATTGCGTCAGAGGCAGAAGCGAGCTCCTTGACGAGTGAAGAGTTGGCGATATTTGACAGAGCCAGAGAAATTATCCGGGAAAAGACAAAAGTAAATTGTACAGCCTGTGGGTATTGTATGCCTTGTCCGCATGGTGTCGATATTCCGGCTTGTTTCGCTGCTTACAATGATAAATATCTAAATCATAAAGGGTTCACAGCAAAATTCTCTTACGTACAAAATACCGGGGCAATGACACGTCACCCTGCCTATGCGTCGATGTGCAAGAGCTGCAAACAATGTGAGCCTCATTGTCCGCAGAGTATTAAGATCAGTGATCGGATGAAAGAGGTATCTGCTGATATGGAAGGACCGTTGTTTAAGCCGATGATCAGTATTGCGAAGAAAATCATGCGGATGAAATAATTATATCGATTTAATCGAATTAGCTGTTCAAAAAAAACAGCGGAAAGGTTATTTATGCAACGACCTTTTATAAAAGCTCCGGATAAGATACCGCTCTTTCTGAAATGGGGATTATGGATCTCAAAACGTGAAACCGGAAAAGATCTGTTGCCCGGGAAATTATTAACATGGGTGCCAAAAGCTGCGCTTGGAGCAGGCGTGATGGAATTTTTGACAGCTAAAGGGAATAACAGTAAAGAAAAAAGACTGCTGAATCTAGTTCGAATTCAGGCATCCTTAACATGTTCTTGTGCCTTTTGTATTGATATGAATGCTGCCGGAATCGATCGTAACGGTATCACTGAAGTGGAAATGGATGCATTACAAGGGATAGTCGCAAAAGAATCGGTTTCCACCTTTGATCAGCGCGAATTACTGGCAATCGAATATGCGGAACGTATTTCTCAAACACCGCTCATTTTTCCAGAATCATTCATTGCTCAATTGAAAGCTGTTTTCTCAGAGAAGGAGATCGTGTTATTGGCCAGTACGATTGCCAGTGTCAACTATTGGGCCAGACTGACGCAAGGACTCGGAATACCGGCCGCTGGATTCACAGAAAAATGTTATTTACGACAAGAATATATACAAGAACATTCAAAGGAGAACTTATGAAAAACATCGCCACATTTTCAATCGTCGCACGTGACCCAATCACGGGTGAACTCGGTATTGCGGTTCAATCAAAATTTCTAGCAGTCGGATCCTGTGTCCCTTGGGCAAAAGCTGATGTTGGAGCGATTGCTACGCAAGCACTTGCGAACTTAGATTTTGGTAAATTCGGATTAGAGATGTTGGAAAAAGGAGCTTCCGCGCAAGAAACATTGGTATATTTGAAAAGTACCGATCCTGATATCGAAGAACGTCAATTCGGCATCGTAGATGCGAATGGGGGATCTGCGACATTTACCGGTAACAAATGTTTTGCCTATGCCGGGGGTATCAGTGAAGAAAATTTAGCATGCCAAGGGAATATCTTGGTCAGTGAAGAAACAGTCAAAGCATTGGCCGCAACCTTTAAAAGTTCGGAAGGTACATTGGCACGACGCTTGATTCTCGCACTGGATGCAGCTCTGAATGCCGGTGGTGATCGGCGTGGAAGGCAATCAGCTTCCCTTTTGGTTGTGAAAAAGAAGGGTAGTTATGGGGGTTATAACGACCGATATATCGACCTTAGAGTGGATGATGACCCAGAACCAATCAAGAAATTATCAGATCTATTGGATCTGTATGAAATGTACTTCAACAAAACAAAAGTAGAAGATCAACTTGAATTGGATCGTGAATTGATTGAAAAGGTTCAAACAGCACTCTTGCTTCTGGGTTATTATCAAGGAGAAATTACCGGGATCTATGACGATAACACAAAGAATGCCTATTTAGCTTTTTGCGGTTGGGAGAATTTCGAAGAACGCATCAATGAGGGTAATATCGTAGATTGTAATGTGATCAAATTTCTACTTGAAAAAAGTTCGAAATGATATGTAAATAAGTCGATTTATGATTATAAACAAGCTCTTCATATTTATGTAGATCGATAACACCTAGGGGGTAATAGGGATGGTACAGAAACAATTAACTTCCGGAAAACTACTCGATGATCTGGGTCACCTAACCGAAAGCGGTTATGCGACAAGTTTGATCAAGATATATAACCGCAACGATATTCGAGCGAACATGTTTAGAATCAAAGAATGGGATTATTATCTGCTCCATAATGATTCATATGCGGTGGCTCTGACGATTGCGGATAATTCATATATGGGAATGATCAGTGTATCACTGATGGATTTTACCACTCAAAAAGAAATCACACGCAGTCCAATGATCATGTTTCCGTTAGGTAAAATGTATCTTCCGTCATCTTCGGTAAAAACAGATGTTCAGTTTGAAGATGACAAAACATACATCGCATTTCGACACGAAGGAAACACACGAAAATTGATCGTAGAACTTGATCAGTTCGATATATCGAACCCAGTATCAATGGAGTTTGAATTGAGTGAGGAACCGCGTGATAGTATGGTCATTGCGACACCCTTCAAATTTTGGAAGAAAGCTTTCTACTACAACCAAAAGATCATTGGGATGCGTGTAAAAGGTTTTGTTAAATTCAAAAATGAAACGATTATTTTTTCACCGGAGAATTCCTTTGGGTTATTAGATTGGGGCAGAGGTGTTTGGACCTACAATAATACCTGGTTTTGGAGTGCAGCCATGGGGCAGATTGACAATCATTTATTCGGATTCAACCTCGGTTATGGATTTGGTAAAAACAAAAATGCGACGGAGAATATGTTGTTCTATGACGGAATCGCTCACAAACTTGAGACAGTCACATTCGCTCCCACCAACAGTATCGACAAGAAACCCGACTTTATGGGACCCTGGTCTTTCACATCCTCCAATGGCCGCTTCGAAGCTCAGTTCACACCGATATTGGATCGTAAAGCACTTACGATGTTGGGAATCATTCAAAGCAACCAACATCAAGTTTTTGGTTATTTCGACGGAACAGCGACCCTGGATGACGGACAGATCATCCAACTCGAGCACTTTCTGGGTTTCGCTGAGAAAGTACACAATAAATGGTAGGCCGTAAATTTTTAATTCACATAAAAAATGTAAAGGTTGATATAAATCAAAGCACAGGTTACAATTAGTTAGGTATCAGTATATTTTAACAACATAAAAATTGGAGGTGACGGTAAATGGACGGGGATCCGGCAGATAGAAACTCAAATGATTTTAGTAGCGTATTTTTTAACAATCAAATGTCGGGGAGAAGTCTATTTGCTTCTGTTTTAACTTTCCCCGCCTAAACGGAAGGGGGAGGACTATGCAGAACTCCAATAACTTTTTTTTCAGTAAGATTTTAAACAATAATATTCATAATATCAATGATTCAGTCATCGGAAAATTGAATGACTTGATTCTTGATTTTACTTCAAGTAAACCCATCGTCAAAGCCATTGAAGTCAAAAATGGACGGCGTGTTTTTTATGTTTCTTCGGAATCAATGGAAGTACTCAAAGATGAAAAAGATAAATATTTCATCCGGCTCAACGCAAACAGTATTCTTGTTATGCCGACGCCCGAAAGTGAGATTTTTCTTGCGCGTGAGTTCCTTGATAAACAAATTATCGACATCAATGGTAAGAAAGTCGAGCGTGTCAATGATGTTCGCGTTGGACAGATCGATGGTATCTGGAGTATTTTAGCGGTAGATATCGGACTTCGCGGCCTTTTCAGAAGACTGGGCATCGAGTATATCGTCATCAAGATCGCAACGATCATAAAGAAAGAATTCCGCAATCGACTTGTTATCTGGGATGATGTACAACCGTTATCCAATGGTGTCCAGAATCTTCAGTTAGCGACATCGATGAATAAGATCCGTACCTTACATGCTGCGGATATCGCCGATATCATGGAAGACCTGGATAAGCAGAGTCAGATCAATTTATTCCAAAGTTTAGATGATGATACAGCTGCCGAAGTATTGGAAGAAGTAGAAACAGATGTACAGGTCAGTTTGATCGAGACATTACCGGATGAAAAAGCATCTGATCTGTTGGAAATCATGCCTTCTGATGAGGCTGCTGATATTTTGGAAGAAATCGAAGATGCCCGTGCCGAGAAATTGTTGATCCAGATGGAAGCTTACAATCAGAGTGAAATCCGTGAATTGATGGAATATGACGAAAAAACCGTCGGAAGTCTGATGATGAAAGAATTCATTTCATTCAATCCCGAAAATACGGTGGGTGAAGCGTTGTTGTTTTTGAAAGAAAACAAACCGGAAGAAGATATTGCCCATTATCTATACTTGACCAACGAGAAGAAAGATCTGGTAGGTGTCGTTACCTTACTGGATATCGTTGAAGCTGAATTCAACACACCCTTAGGCACCCTAGCAGCGTCCAATCTTGTAAGTCTGCGTGATGAAGACAAGATCGAACGGGCAATGGAATTGATGCAGAAATATAATCTGATGGCCTTACCGGTCATTGATGAAAACGATGAACTGGTTGGAACGACCTCCTTGAGTGACTTGATCCATGAGTACATTCGCTTACGGAGAGTCAGTGCATGAAGGAAAAATTCAACAATCGCTTACGTAAACTATTTTTCATAATGACGATTATCGGACCGGGTCTGATTACGGTCAACGCCGGTAATGATGCCGGTGGGATCGCGACCTATGCCTCAGTCGGAGCTTCTTACGGCTATAAGATGTTATGGGGATTATTGTTGATCACGTTTAGTTTGGCTGTTGTACAGGAAATGAATGCCCGTATGGCAGTTGTTACGGGTAAAGGTCTTTCAGATTTGATTCGTGAGAAATTCGGAGTCAAATGGACCTTGTTTGCGATGATCGTCTTGTTTATCGCCAACTTCGGGGTTGTCCTTGGAGATTTTGCCGGTGTGGCAGCGAGTATGGAACTCTTCGGTGTATCCAAATATATCTCAGTACCGATCGTAGCGCTGATTATTTGGTTATTGGTCACAAAAGGTAGTTACGGAAAAGTTGAAAAAGTCTTCCTCTTATTTACCTTCGTTTTCTTTGGCTATATTATTTCTGCTTTTATGGTCAAACCGGATTGGGGAAATGTGTTTCAAAGTATGGTTACCCCAACCTTGACAATGGAAACAGGATTCTTACTTACTTTTATCGGAATGATAGGAACCACGATAACGCCCTACATGCAATTCTACCTGCAATCTGCGATCGTCGATAAAAAATTAAGCATCAAAGATTATAAATATGAAAAGATGGATGTCTATATCGGAGCTTTTTGGGGTGATGCCGTTTCATTCTTCATCATTGTATGTACAGCAGCTACTTTATATAAGGCCGGTATTGCGGTTACCAGTGCTCAATCAGCCGCACTCGCACTCAAGCCTTTAGCGGGCGATTATGCCTTTATTCTATTTGGGGCAGGCTTGTTTGGAGCGTCAGTTCTAGCTGCAGCGATTATTCCGCTATCGACCTCATATGCGATCTGTGAAGCTTTTGGTTGGGAGAGCGGGGTTGATTGTACCTATCAAGAAGCACCCGCATTTTTTACCATCTATTCAACGATCATTCTGATCAGTAGTCTATTGATCCTGATCCCTGGGCTATCGTTGATCAGCATCATCATCGTGACGCAGCAGATCGCCGGCTTCCTTTCACCCTTTATCTTGATCTTTATGACGATCCTTGTGAATGACAAGAAAATTATGGGTAAATACATCAATACGCGCACGCAAAATATCGTCTCGATCTCAACCGTTGTCTTCATCGGGTCATTATCAATGATCTTGTTTGTTTCACAATTCATCTAACCATCAACAAAAAAGCGGCCAAGCAACGGCCGCTTTTGTATAGAATAGTGGTTTATCTTTTGTCGATCGGTGAATAATTGATGGGGGTACCAAGGGTCACGTAAGCAGGACGCATGATTTTCTCATCCAAGATCTGTTCAAGTCGATGTGCACACCAACCGGCCATCCGAGATGCCGCAAAGATCGGGGTATATAATTCTTGCGGAATCCCCAACATTTCGAAGACAAAACCTGAATATAAATCAACGTTTGCGGCAATCGCATTTGTGTTACCGAGTCGTTGATTCAGTATTTTTCCCGAGATACGTTCGATATCCGAAATGAGTTGAAAATTTCGTTCAAGTCCTTTAAGGATAGCGAGTTCTTCCGCTTTTTTCTTGAGGACGACTGCACGTGGATCGGATAAGGTATAGACCGCATGACCCATTCCGTAAATCAGACCTTTCTTGTCAAAAGCTTTTTTTGTCAAGATCAAGGTCAGATAATTTTCGAGTTCGGACTCATTTGACCAGTCGCTGATATGGGCTTTGATATCTTCGATCATCGCAGCGACCATCAAATTAGCTCCCCCATGTTTAGGTCCCTTCAATGAACCGATCGCTGTTGCGATTGCTGAATAAGTATCCGTTCCGGTCGAAGAGACGACATGCGTTGCGAAAGCCGAGTTATTACCGCCACCATGTTCCGCATGGATGACCATCAATAGATCCAAAATATCAACTTCTGCATCCGTATAAACAGAATCACTTCTGATCATATGCAGTATGTTTTCGGCAGTACCGGCACCTGATTTTGGAGTATGGAGAATCAAACTCTGATTATCGAAATAATGACGTTTGGCCTGATAAGCATAAGCTGTGATCAGTGGAATCTTGGCGATGAGATTGATCGACTGCGAAAGAACATTTCGAATCGATGTATCATCTGGATTCTCATCATACGAATAAAGAGTAAGAACGGTACGCTGCAGTTTATTCATGATATTGGTACTGGGAATCTTCAGGATGACATCTTCCTTATATGACGTCGGAAGATCACGGCATGTTTCAAGCAGATCAATAAAACTAGCTAATTCATCAGATGTCGGAAGCGTTCCGAAAAGAAGCAGATACACGACTTCTTCAAACCCACGACGTCCGTCGTGCTGGAATCCTTCAACGATGTCGGTCATTTTAACGCCACGATAAAAAAGACTGCCTTTGGTAGGTATCTTAACTCCGTTGATCAGTTCATAACCGATAACCGAGCCAACTCGCGTAATACCCACCAGTACACCGGTTCCGTTTGCGTTTCTGAGTCCTCTTTTGACATTATGCAGATCATAGAGACTTGGATCGATATAACTGTTTTTTTGGACAATATCGGCGAGAACGTTTAAGCGCCCATCGAGAATCGTCATGTTGTTTTTGTTGCTCATGCTCATCCTCTCAACGACCGAAGGGTCGCAACCATTTTTTGGGTGAATTCGGTGGTAGATACAGTTCCGCCTAGATCTCGTGTCAACGACAGGGGATCACTAAGTACTTGATCGACAGCCGTTCGTAATAACGTGCAGGCTTCAATTTCACCTAAATATTCCAACATCATCGCACCGCTCAATATCAAGGCGGTTGGATTTGCGATGTTTTTACCGGCAATATCGGGAGCTGATCCGTGGGCAGCTTCAAACATCGCCATTGACGTACCGATATTGGCACTTGGCACAAGACCTAATCCGCCAATCAGACCGGCACATAGATCAGAGAGGATATCACCATAGAGATTCTCCGTCAAGATGACCTGATATTTTGAAGGATCCATGACCAACTGCATACACATATTGTCGACTAAGATCTCTTCCACTGCGATCTCCGGATAGTTTTTTGCGACATCGCGGGCTACTTCCAAAAACAAGCCGTCAGTAAATTTCATGATATTTGCTTTCGTCACGACAGTTACTTTGGTTTTTGCTGTTTTACGCGCATACTCAAACGCTGCGATTGCGATCCGCGTTGACTTAGAACGTGTGATCACTTTGATACTGTGAGCTTCATCGGGGTTGATCATCTCTTCTAAGCCGGCATAGAGATCTTCGGTATTCTCTCTGAAAATCACCAGATCGACATGATCAAATCGCGATGAAACAGTACCTAGATTCTTGACCGGACGAACATTCGCAAAAAGATCATAGGTTTTTCGCAGATGGACATTCAGACTTCTGAATCCTTTACCGATGGGAGTCGTTATCGGACCTTTCAGCACGATTTTATTTTTCTCTATACTCTCGAACACACGGGGTGGAATCAGGTCACCAGTCGCCTGATAAACGGCTTCACCGGCTGATTGAATGTCCCAGTGGATATCAACACCTGTCGCATCGATCACTTTCATGGTAGCTTCAGCAACTTCAGGTCCGATTCCGTCGCCCGGAATCAATGTGACGGTATACATGGTGTTACCTCCAACGAATTGTTTTTCGAATAATTCAAATAACCGCCGCCTCGTATAACATCTCGTTCACGGCTTGATGCCGTGAACAACAAGGTAAAGGATCTGTTTTTTGTTTGGTTATAAACAATAATATCTTGTTGTGCCTGCAGTGAATCGAGTAAACCATCAAACACCAACACATCATCGACAGCGATCAAATCATAATCATTAGGATCACTGAATACCAACGGTAGAATCCCTGCATTGATGAGATTGGAACGATGAATGCGGGCAAAACTTTTAGCGATGACCGCTCGTACACCCAAATACAAAGGAACTAATGCCGCATGTTCACGACTGGAACCTTGTCCGTAGTTTTCACCACCGATCACAACTCCACCCTGATTCACTTCAGCTTTCGCTTTGAACGTATCACTTAATGTTCCAAAACAGAAAGTAGCCAGGTAAGGAATGTTGGATCTAAAAGGTAAAAGGTTAGCATTGGACGGAACAATATCATCGGTTGTGACATTATCACCGGTCTTGAGTAAGACACTCTTAGTGATCTTATTGGCAATCGGTTCACCGATCGGGAAAGGTTTGATATTAGGACCCATCACCACAGGACAAGCCTTTGTTTCCGATGACGGAAAAA
>JBBRCP010000037.1:0-16148 GCA_038204785.1 Erysipelotrichales bacterium | reverse complement strand
CGGCATCGCCAAGTTATCAGAGATCATAGATAAAGTCCTCACGCAAATTATAACTTAAATTACAATTGTGCGAGGACTATGAATGAATCATTGATCAGTATTTTTCAAGATGGCGAAGATTCATCTTCGTCACTTTTTTATCAATCGGTAAAGAAACAATATTTTTATTTTTCAGTTTATTCTTTGTGTTAGAATAAATTTATCGGAGGGTTATCCTATGAAAATAATCTCGGATACGACATGTCATTTCACGGTTGAAGAGGCTTCACAGGCCAATATAATTTTAGTGCCAAACCAAGTGTCCGTCGGTGATCGAAATTACCGAGATTATCTTGATATTAGTTCTGCGATGTTTATCGATGAGATCATGGAAGCGCACCCCCAAACATCACAACCTTCTGTTGGAGATGTTATGCAGGCTTACGAGAATTGTTGCGGTGAAGAAACAATTCATATCACAACCGGGAAAGGGTTAAGTTCAGCATTTGAATCCGCCTGTGCAGTTAAAACCAGCATGGTGGCAGAGTATGTGACGGTGTTTAATTCAGCATCGGTAGTCGGTCCAAACCGCTATCTGGTTCAATTAGCGGTACGTCTTGCGTCAACCTCACACTCAGTTCAGCAGATCGTTGATCGACTTACTACTTGTTCAAAAGACAGCCAATCATTTGTCATTCCGGTCGATTTCGGATTTTTAAAACGCTCGGGACGACTAACACCCTTAGCAGCAACTTTGGGTGGATTTCTTCACCTAAAACCGATCATGTGTCTGTCAGAAGACCGTCAGCGGATTGAAAAGTTCTCGGTGGCTCGTACTTGGGTCGGTGCAGTCAACATGATCATTGATGATTTGGTGAAACACGGTGTCTGCGATAAACACAGAATTTATGTATCTCATGCCTATAACATGGAGGCAACTAAGATCGCTGTCGACTCGATTCAAAGACGGATACAGAATTCTGATATTGAAATTTTAAACCTTGCCCCATCGATGATTACACATGGAGGACCTGGATGTTTGGTAATTCAATACATTCTAAAAGACGAAGAAGCATAAGCTTGTTTTCTTTTAGTCTGAGTGTGCTAAAATAAAAGTTAGAAGGTGATCGAATGAAACCGACAGTCGTCTATACAGAACGGGAGTCTACCCGCTCGATTAAACAATCAACCATGCCAAAACGGGATACCGTTATGGATTTTTCCATTGCTGATATGGATTTTATGATTCCTTGGGGAATAAGGGAAGCTCTGATTCATCAAGTGACATCGGGTGTTCTTGGCTATTGTATGATCGATGAAGTGCTGCGGCGCAATATCACACAATGGTACAGGCGTCGATATTTTAGTCAAATCAAGGAAGAAGAAATGATACTCGGACCCTCAGTCAATACAGTTCTCAGTTGGTGCGTACAGGCATTCACTGAAGCGAATGATCTCATTATTATTATGCCACCTGTTTATGAACCTTTTTATTTGGCGATCGAACTCAATCAACGACAAGTTCTTGAAGTTCCGTTGATTTTAGAGAAACACAAATATAAAATCGACTTTGAAGCATATGAAACAGCATGTGAAAAAGCAAAAGTCTTTTTACTTTGTTCACCACAAAACCCGATTTCGCGCGTTTGGTCGCATGAGGAGATTTCTGAACTTCTTGCGATCGCAAAAAAACACAATGTGATGGTCATTAGTGATGAAATTCATAGTGATTGGTCATTTTTGCCTTTCACCTCAGCCTCTTCGATCGATCCACAAGTGATCACACTACTAAGTGCTTCGAAAACATTTAATCTTCAAAGTCTTTCAACTTCCTTTATATTCATTAAAAATCGTCATGATCGAACGAAATACTTACAGTTTATCAATCGACAACTTTATAACCATACGGATGGTCTTGCTTATGCGGCAATCATGGCTGCCTACAGTACGGGGGAAGATTGGTTAAATCAGGTAAAAGAAATTGTTGCCGGTAATGCCCGCTATCTACAATCTTATTTAGAAACATCTATAAAAAAGATCAGTATGTTTGAAATGGAAGGAACTTACTTAGGTTGGTTAGATATGTCTGAACTATGTTCGAATGATGATGAAGTCGAAGCGTATTTCGAGAAAATCAAAGTAATGGGAATTTCGGGCCGCCATTATCATTCAAGTGTTCCATGCTATCGCATCAATCTTGCAACCGGTAGACAGAATATTGTTGAACTTTGTCGTAGATTGCACCAAACTAATCTTGGCGAACGGACAGACAAATGAAGCGAATACTTACTTTAATTATTTGTCTATTGATAAGTGGTTGTGCATTTAATCCTTTTATTAAGAGAATTCCATTTGAGCCGATATTAAGTGTTCCGGCAACTTCGTATTATGGTGCTTTGCATGTGTTCAATCGAACCAAACCGGCTTATTATATGAAAGAAAAAGAAATATTCACCATCACATCCGAACAGGAATTAGCTCTGTTACTCATGGTGCAAAGTGAACTAGGAATAACCAAGTTTAATTTCATAAGTGATGTGCCTATCTCCTTAAATAAAACATTTATCTATCTTGAAAGTATTTATTTTTATCCATTTACATTATCGAGCGGATATACCGAATATACAAAAAGTGGAAAAACCGTTGATAAAGTTCAGTTTATCGAAATTATTCCGTTGATCGGACACCAAGATGAAGTTAAGCTCGAGGTCATCAACATCCTCAACAACTATACGAATAAGACGATGGATAATGCTAGAAAGATTCAGACTCTTCATGATTATGTAGTGGGTAAGGTCCGCTATGATACATCGATCACATCACTCAATCTTGAGGAATCGAAAGGTCATTCTTCGTTTGAAGCTTATGGCGCGTTACTAGAAAAAACAGCGGTGTGCAGTGGCTATAGTAAGGCCATGATAGCGCTCAGTGTTCCATTGAATATCCCGATTCTCTATATATCATCCAAAACAATGCAACATGCGTGGAATTTAGTTTATAACGGATCAGAATGGCTTTATCTGGATGCTACATGGGACGATCCGATTCCCGATAAACAGGATCGTGTTATGACAACTTATTTCATGAAAACAAAAACCGCCTTTTTGAAAGACGGTCAGCATCATTTTGATGTTTCATCGGATACGACATTAACAGCTGAAGAGTATCTTGACTTCGCTTATTATATTTTCCCTACGACCAAAGACTAAGAGCAAGTAAAAGTTGCCCGATATGATAACATGTCAAGTAAAGCACAATGGATGTTTTACTTTTCTTTTGATAGAAATAAACATGAACGAGAGTGAAATCAGAGATAAAGAAGAGAATGACTCCCAACAAACTTAATTGTGAAGAGATCGTGGGCAAGTTCCAAAAATGTACAACAGAAGCAACGAGTGTAAGAGTCATCAACCCTGCATAAACAGCCACCGGTATGTTGAGTCCTTGAAAACGATATTGATCACTGTGAAAGGCACGATAACCGAAAAGAAACATCAGTATACCAAAGGGAATCAACAAATATAGAGTTAGATGACTGATCCCAAAATGAAGAATATAAAAGAACTGTGCAACAGCGAAAAATAAAATACCAAGTGGGAGTGCGATTTTAAAACGGTGTTTCAATCCGAGCGTAAAATCGCCCATAAAGGAAACAATCAAACCGATGATGATGAAAGAATCACTCGTACTTAACACACTGGTAAATGAAGCCCATAGACCAAGCAATACAAAATGGAAACAAGCAATCACTTTAATAATAAAGCGCATTTTTGAATCGGTAGTAAGACTCAAACGAATCAGAAGAAAAAGAAAAAATATGGCGCTAACTGTGAAAATGATGGGCATACGATCACCGGTTTTTCTCTTTAAATTATAACGGATATTGAGGAAAAAAACACTAGTGAAAATGCTTTCATCAAAATCACAAAAGAAATAAGAAAATTGCGTGAATAATCAAGTAAACTACTTGTATTGTCCGTATAATAGGGTACAATTAGAGTATCAACTGGGTATAAAAAATAATGAAACGGGGTCTTGAATTATGCAATTCAAACTTGTATTGAGTGTACCGCAACACGAAGAAAGAGTATTCGGAGGACCTGTGTCCTTCGCCCAATTGTGTGTATTCATTGTGTTTTAAGATGGATTTAATATGTCCATCTTTTTTTTACAATTAATCTTGTTTGAACGACCAAGGAGGAATTGATATGGATCAAACAAATCAAGTATTCTGGGATGCTGCCGCTTCAGGTGATTTCGCCAAAGTAGTAGCCGCACTGCAACAAGGTGCCGATGCGAATCTCCGCAATGCGGAATGCCGCACACCGCTTATGCGCAGTGCAAAACGAGGACATGAACAAATTGTCCGCTATCTGCTTGACAATCACGCAGATGTAAATGCCAAGGATATCAACGGGAAAACAGCGTTGATGGGGGCTGCCAAGAAAGGTCACCGTGAGATCACCAAGATGCTTCTTGATACCGGTGCCGAAGTCAATGTGCAAGATGCCAAAGGGCGTAATGCACTAATGAGGGCAAGTTTCTTAGGTCAGGATGAAGTAGTAGAGATGTTGATAAGTGCCGGTGCCGAAGTCAATGCGGTTGATGAAATGGGTCGTACGGCGTTGATGGAAGCTTGTCTTGCATTTCGAGTAGACGTAATTAAGAAACTGCTTGATGCAAAAGCAAACATCAATGCACAGGACAACAATGGTTGTACCGCTCTGATGCGTGCCAGCTATTCCGGATATCTTGAACTTGTTCAATATTTATTAGCCAACGGGGCAGACAAAGAACTGGTTGATGCTGAAGGTAATAAAGCGATTCATTATGTACGTGAACACTGTTTTGCCGATCTCAAACCATTTCTCAAATAGGAGGACCCCCACTTATGCGCGACTATTTAGCTCATGAAGTACGTAACATTGTTTTACTCGGCCACAGCGGCAGCGGAAAAACCTCTGTCGTAGAATCCATGCTTTATTTTACAAAAGCTACTGATCGTATGGGAAAAACACTTGATGGAACAAGTGTTCTGGATTACGATGCAGAAGAAGTCAAACGCGGTTTATCCGTTTATGCTTCATTAGCTCCGATTGAATGGAAAGACATGAAGATTAATTTCATTGATACACCGGGTTATCTGGATTATGCCCAGGAAATGGAATCCGGTTTATCAGTAGCGGATAGTGCTCTTATCGTTGTGAATGCCAAAGATGGTATTCAGACCGGTACACAGCGTGCATGGAAATCAGTGGTTAAACATAAATTACCAACGATCTTTTTTATCAATAAGATGGATGAAGAAAATGCCTCCTTTGAAAAAACATACAATCAACTGCGTGATACCTTCGGTAAATCAGTTATCCCGTTTGAAGTTCCGATTGTGGAAAATGGAAAAGTAGTCGGTTCAGTCAATATTCTCAAGAATAAAGCATGGTATGTAAGTGATCGTGCAGTTTCTAAAGAAGTACCGGCTGAACTTACGGCAGTTGTTGAAGATTATTTATCACAGATCAGCGAAGCAGTCGCAATGACATGTGATGAATTAATGGAGAAATTCTTCTCCGGTGAAAAATTCAGCGATGCCGAACTCATCAAGGGACTTCGTTTGGGAATCAGAAATGGTGATATTCGACCTGTATATTGCGGATCTGCCGTTCAACTGACAGGAATCGAAAGATTGATGGATCTAATCACAGAATATTTGCCTCCTTATGGAGAAAAAGGGGTAATTGAAGCACAAGATCTCGATGGAAAAACAGTTTTACTTCAAACGAATGAAAATGAAGCAATGACTGCGCGTGTTTTCAAAACAATTGTTGATCCTTTTGTCGGTCGTATTTCGTTTGTTAAGGTAATGACCGGAACATTGACTACGGATGCTCAAGTCACCAATGTTCAGAAAGATAAAGTTGAAAAAATTGCTCAGATCTTTATTATCAAAGGTAAGTATCAATTAGCGGTAGGAAAATTATTTACCGGCGATATCGGCGCAATCGTAAAATTGCAGTTCACCCAGACAAATGATACCTTAGCCACCAAAACAAAACTTGTTACTTATCCGCCTATTGAGTTTCCTACACCGATGTTGGCAATGAGTATTTGGCCGAAGAGTAAAAATGACGAAGATAAGATGAGTATCGGGTTACAGAGAATTGCCGAAGAGGATTTGTCGTGTAAGATCGTTAAAAACGGTGAAACAGGAGAGTTGATTCTCTATGGCATCGGTGATCAACATTTAGATGTTTTGGTCAATAAACTGAAATCAAAGTACAAAATTGATGTTGAAATGCGCGAACCTCGTATTCCATATCGTGAGACGATTCGTGGAAAAGTTACTGTTGAAGGAAAACATAAGAAACAATCCGGCGGAGCAGGGCAGTTCGGTGATGTATTTATCACCTTTGAGCCTTGTGACAGTGATGATATGATTTTTGAGGAAAAAGTGGTTGGCGGTTCAGTACCGAGACAATACTTTCCGGCAGTTGAAGCCGGTTTGCGTGAATGTATGCATAAAGGAATCTTAGCCGGATACAAAGTTGTCGGTGTTAAAGCATCGCTTGTAGATGGTAAATATCACGAAGTCGATTCAAAGGAAATTGCCTTTAAAATGGCAGCTCGACTTGCCTACAAAGCCGGTATGCCGTTAGCGAAACCAATCTTGTTAGAACCGTTTGTTAAAGTCAATGTGGCCGTTCCAGAAGAGTATACAGGAACGGTTATCGGTGATTTCAATAAGCGCAGAGGAATGATACTGGGTATGGATATGAACGCAGATGATGAACAGATCATCACAGCTGAAGTCCCGATGGCTGAAATGATGCGGTATTCAACGGAATTGCGTTCCTTTACCCAAGGGAAGGGAAGTTATACCCAAGAATTCGATCGTTATGAAGCGGCTCCGCAACTGATTGCTGATCATGTGATCGCTGCTGCAGCCAAATTCAAAGAAGAAGACGAAGACGAATAACAGAACAAGCATGGAGCGATCCATGCTTTCTTTTTGATGTTTACCCGTGTGACGATGAACTTTTCACTAAGACTGAAGTTACCTGAATAATACCAAAGTGCGTTTGGTTAAAATGACTATTATAAAGAAGAAACGGAAAAATCCCACGTTAAGTGAAATGGCGCTTAACATGGGATCAGTTATTAACACTTGACTATAATTGGTAAAGTTTCGAATACTTTTCAATCAAATATTCAACATAATATTGTGGATTGAAGGATTCACCGGTTACTTCCGGAAGCAACTGATCAGCTGTTTTTCTTCCACCATGAGTATGAATGTTGGTTTTAAGCCAGTCTTTGATCAAATCCATACGGTCATCTTCAATCAATGTTTCAACGTTGATCTGCTTTTTCATTGTTGCCATCCACTGTGCTGCATAGGCGCTGCCTAATGCGTAAGTAGGGAAATATCCGAACGAAGCATCACTCCAATGGATATCCTGAAGGACTCCCTGCGCGGCATCGGGTACGATCACACCCAGTATCTCGAACATTTTATCATTCCAGGTTTTCTCGAGAGTATCAGTAGTAATAGTTCCGTTAAAGAAACCACGTTCGATTTCATAACGAACCAATACATGCAACGGATATGTCAATTCATCGGCTTCTGTTCTAACTAAACTAGGTTCAACGTGATTGATGGCTCTGACGAAATGTTTCAAGGTGATATCAGCTAATTGCTCAGGGAAGATTTCTTTTAACTTTGGATAAAGATCTTTCCAGAAAGATTCACTACGACCTACCATGTTTTCCATCAAACGAGATTGACTTTCGTGCATACCCATCGACATATTATCGAAGAAGTAGGTAGATTCATAAGCATCGCTGATCTGATGATTATAGGTAGCGTGTCCCAATTCATGGATCAGTGAGAAAATCGCACTTAGCAGATTATCTTCGTGATATTTGACCGTGATCCGATTGTCATTTTTACTGAAACTCGAACTAAACGGATGAGCACTTTCTGCTAAGTAAGTACTATTGGGATCGATTTTCATTTTCTCCATGAGGATTTTCATAAATTGACGCTGTTTCTCGATCGGATAAATCTTACTTGCAAACGACATATCGACTTGGGTTCCGTTTTTTAATAATGTATGAAGAAAAGGAACTAATTTGTCTTTTACGACATTAAAGAAAACGTCATATTTCTCTTGATTCATTCTGGGTTCATAGTCTGCGAGTAAAACATCATAATCATTAAGGGTACTTTTACGGGTACGAACAATGTCACGAGTACTCGAAATCAAATGATTAAGGTTGTTTTCAAAAAGAGAATAATTCTTTTCATTTTTGGCTTTTTCCCAGATCACTTCACTGTCGTTGCGTAGCTGACTAAACGCAATGAAGTCTTTTTTAGGAATATAACGAATCTTATCTAAATCCTTTAAACGAGCGATGGCGATTTCTTTTTCAATACATGGCTCGTTAATCGATGCAACAGTTTCAAGCAGTTTTAACGTATTCTTGTTTGTTGCAAGAGAAAATGATTCCCCACTAAGAATCGCCATTTTTGTATTACGATAGGCAGATCCGTTTTTTGGGGCAATCGTGGCTGAATCAAATCCCAATGTCTGAAGAGCTAAGCCATAAGCTAAATCTTTGTTTTCAAAATCTCTGAAACGACGTAGAAGTGAAATATTTTTCATGATGAATTCCTTTCTGTACAGAACAATCATATAACTTATCGCGTCAGATTGAAATACATTGTGTATAATAAAGGATGAGGGAAACTATGAAAAAAACCTACGTAATTGGCGGAGCTAATGTGGATATTGTGGGAGTGCCTAATCAACCGCTCAGGCAGGCAGATTCAAATCCCGGTAAAATTTCAATTTCGTTTGGCGGAGTCGGACGCAATATTGCTGAAAATCTTGCTTATTTGAAGGATGAAGTACATTTGGTTTCGATCTTCGGAGAAGATGCTTTAGGTCGCTTGTGTTTTGATTTTTGTAAGAGAATTGGAATCAATATGGAGGATAGTTTTTTTAGCAAGACGACATCAACGTCGACGTATATGGCAGTCATGGACCATCGGCGTGATATGCATCTGGCGATTTCGGATATGGAGATCCTTCAGGAAATGGATCTTAAACGATTAGCATTGACTGTTTCTAAAATCAACCCAGATGATTTATGTGTGATCGATACGAACTTGAATCATGAATCCATTCGTTTTCTGTGTGAAAATATTCGATGTCCTCTGATCTTGGATCCGATTTCAACCGTGAAAGCTGAAAAAGTCAAAGAGATGCTCGGCTATTTTACAGTGATAAAACCAAATCGATACGAAGCTGAAGTTCTGTGTGGATTTTCACTTCAGAACGATATGGATATGAAACGGGCTATCAATTATTTTTTAGCCGAAGGCGTTAAAGAAGTCATTATCAGTTTAGGTGAAGAAGGTATTGTAGCTGGTGATGGGAATCAGATTGTCAAAATGAGAATGACACCGGTTTCAGTCGTTAATGCGACCGGCGGCGGTGATAGTTTTGTTGGAGCGTATGTTCATGCGATGCATAAACAAATGTCCTTCATCGAGCGGTTGACCTTTGCGATTGCGACTTCTGTGTTGACAATCGGTAGTTCGCAGACTGTTGACCCTGAACTTAGTGAAGATAGGATTCGATTGCTTATTAAAAACAGTAGTATCGAAAGGAACTCATTATGATCTATATAAACCCTAAAGTAGTTAAAGCATTAGCTAACAATCAACCGGTTGTGGCGTTAGAATCTACCATTATCAGCCATGGCATGCCCTATCCTCAGAATGTGAAAACTGCCCTTGAAGTTGAACGAGTCATCGAAGAAAATGGGGCGGTTGCGGCAACGATCGGTATTATTGACGGAATCGGAATCATCGGTATGAGCGCCGAGCAAATCGAAGCATTTGGAAGTCGCGGCGGCATCGATAAAGTGAGCCGTCGTGATCTACCAATAATTATGGCCAATAAAAAATGGGGAGCGACAACCGTTGCGACCACAATGATATTAGCCGCCAAAGCCGGTATCGAAGTATTTGTGACCGGTGGAGTAGGGGGTGTTCATCGCAAAGCTGAAACATCTTTCGATATTTCAGCTGATCTGCAAGAACTTGCGCATACCAATGTGACGGTTATTTGCGCAGGAGCCAAAGCAATACTCGATTTACCGCTGACGCTTGAGTACCTTGAAACATACGGTGTTCCTGTGCTGGGTTACCAAAGTGAAAATTTAGCTGCCTTTTACAGTCGTGACAGTGGCCTTAAACTGGATGCACGCGTAGAATCTGCTGAAGAGATTGCTAAGATCGTAAAGGCGAAGCGAGATTTCGGACTTGATGGGGGCATTTTGATTTCTAACCCGATCCCTATTGAATATGCGATGGAAAGTGGCGAAATCAATAGAGCAATCGATGAAGCTCTGATCGAGATGGAAAATTTATCCATCAAAGGCAAAGATGTAACCCCATTCTTATTAGCAAAAATCAAAGATGTGACTGAAGGTAAAAGTTTGGCATCCAATATCGAGTTAGTCAAAAATAACGCTCGAATCGGCGCACAGATCGCCTTTGAAATCTGCCGTTTAAAAGGAGAACACCATGTTTGAAAAATGTATCACGCTTTTGAATAATCGCGGTGTAACACTCTATGATATTGCCGATTGTGTCATGTATCTACAAGCAAAATATCATCCTGAGATTACCGTAGATGAAGTGTTGGAGGTTATTCACAGTGTTATCAGCAAGCGTGAAGTTCAACACGCGATTATAACGGGAATCTCACTGGATATGATGGCTGAGCAAAACACTTTGTGTGACAAGGATTTACAGGCTATACTTATGGAAGATTACTCATTGTATGGAATCGATGAAGTGTTGGCTTATGGAATCTGTAATCTTTATGGATCTATCGCACTGACCAATTATGGTTATATCGATAAGGTAAAGCCTGGAATTATTGAAAAATTGAATGAACATATCGAAGGCACATGCAATACTTTCCTCGATGATATCGTAGGGGCGATTGCGGCAAGTGCGGCAAGCAAGATTGCACACAACCATTCGAATTAGGAGGAAAACCATGAAAAAACTTATGTTAGCATTGCTTGTGAGTGGTCTGTTATTAAGTGGATGTACGACTGCTTCTACATCGGCAACGCAAATCAAAGCTGCTGAAGTGATTAAACTATTGGATAAGAATGAAACACTGGTCGTTTACTTGGGTGCTTCTACTTGTTCGGCTTGTATCGCCTTCCAACCGACAGTTAAGGAGATTATCAGCAATTATAAAATAAAAATCTATTATGTTGAGATCAACAATGATGTCAGTAAAGACTTGGAATCATTGATTGCCAAATATTTGATTAAAGCTGAATGGACACCGACAACTTACATTTTTAAAGAAGGGAAACTATTGGATTCTCAATCGGGAGCACTGTCGTATACCACGCTCAAGAATTGGTTCGTGAAATATGGAGTTATCACAGAATAAACCCTTACAACAAATGTTGACGAAAGCGAAACTACTGCAACAGTTTCGTCTTTTAGGCATTCAAGAGGGCAGTGTTATAGAAGTTCATTCATCGCTAAAATCACTCGGTCATGTTGCCGGTGGTGCACGAACAGTTGTCGATGCACTAATGGATGCAGTCGGTTATGATGGAACGATCATTATGCCCGCCCAGGGTCATGATAACAGTGAACCGGCTTATTGGATGAATCCACCGATTGAAGCACATTTGTTCAGTGAAGTTCGTGAGAATGTGCCACCTTTCGATGGGAAAATCAGTGATATGCCATATATGGGAGCGATTGCGGCAAATCTTCGTTTACGCCCAGGTGTATTCATTTCCGATCATCCAGTCGGAGCCTTCATGGCATGGGGGAAATATGCTAAATGGATCACTCAATCAAATCCATTATCCTATACCTTTTCGCAAGAATCACCGATTGGAAGAATGGTTGAATTAAAAGCTGAAGTATTACTTATCGGAGTTGGTTATGATAACTGTACCGGAATTCATCTAGCTGAAACACGAGGTAATGTTCGTTCAATCTTGCTTCAAGGTTCTTCAATCAATATTGAAGGGAAAGCGGTTTGGCGAAAATATCTTGATTATGATTATGAATCGGATGATTTTAAACCCATTGGGATACGTATGGAAGAGATGAATTTGGTAGAAAAACGAAATATCGGAGAGGCTACGGTTCGTTTATTCAGCTTGCATCAAGCAATTAAAGTGGCTGAAGAAATGTTCCAAAAGGAACAGGTATGAAAATTACACTCCCGATCTTCGATCGTTATCTGTTGATCGAAGGCAATGAATCCGAAATAACGAAAATCGCTTTTTGCGATCAACAATACATGGGACCGGTCAGTGGTGAAGTTAAACGAGCTTTTGATCAATTGACTGAGTATATACAAGGGAAAAAAGTTGATTTTGATTTGAAACTAAAACTTCAAGGAACACTTTTTCAAAAAGAAGTTTGGACTGAAATGGGTAAAATTCCATATGCTGAAACCATTACATATAAGCAATTAGCAGAGAAAATTCAGCGTCCTAAGGCATTTCGGGCAGTTGGACAAGCATGTCATGTCAATCAGTTTACAATTGTTCTTCCTTGTCACCGGGTCGTTGGAGTAAACGGGCTGACCGGATATTTCGGGGGACTTGAACTAAAACAGAAATTACTCGATCATGAAAAAAAGGCGTAATGCCTTTTTATTTTTCTAACAATAGTTGAATAGCTTCTTCCATTGTGTTTTGAATCTCAAGAGTGAATCGTTCGAATCGAATCGAATCCAGATCCAAGACACCGATACATTTACCATCCTTGACCATCGGAATAACAAGTTCACTGTTACTGGCAGAATCACAAGCGATGTGTCCATCGAATTCATGAACATCGCGAATGTTTTGAATTTCCAATGTTCTGGCAGCTTTTCCACAGACCCCTTTATGCAAAGGGATTCGTGTACAGGCCGGCAGACCTTGAAACGGTCCTAGTATAAGTGTTTCTGCGTTAAGTAAATAGAAACCAGCCCAATTGATATCCGACAATCCATGATAGATCACGGAACTCATATTGGCCATATTAGCCAGAAAATCAGGTTCATCCTCGATCAACGATTTGATCTGTTCTAGAATCAACCCAAGATCATCTTTAACTTCAGTTTGTTTATGCATTTATAGATTCTCCTTTTATCTATTCTAACATAAGATATGGTATAATCAACGAGTGAACAGGGGAGCCTAACGGCTGAGATGCGAAAGCATACCCTCATCACCTGATCTAGGTTAAACTAGCGTAGGGAGTTCAGGTCCTTACGCCTCTTTCAACGGAGGTGTTTTTTATGAAAGAAAATAGAGATCAAGTTTTGACGATGATACAGATTTCGCTCTATTCTGCCATGTTTATTGTTTTGGATATAATCTCCAACCAACTCCCGATATTTAAGATGCCGAATGGCGGCACATTGGGATTAGGTGTTATCGTTCTACTTTTGGCGAGTTATAAGTTAGGATGGAAAAATGGCTTGATCGTGATCGTAATCACGGTCGCACTGCAATTTATTACCGGGCCAATCTATTCTGTCAACCTATTGGATTTTATATTGGAGTATTTAATCGCCTTTGGTGTTTATTCAACAGCAGTTCTATTCAAGAACTATGGAAACATCATGACTGGTATCATTGTTACAAACATAATTCGTTTAGCAATCCATACGGCAGCAGGTGTGTGGTTCTGGAAAACTACCTGGTGGGCATCCTTATCCTACAATGCATGGTATATGATTCCGACCATGCTCGTAGCGTTGATTACAGTACCTCTATTGCTTAAACGTCTACCCAAACAAGGTTAAAAGAACGGTTTGCCGTTCTTTTTATTTGAAATCTAAGAAAAATAGGAAGCAAAATTAAATATATTAATATATATATTGACATAATTAATATATATATTTATAATATAAATTATGAGGTGACGAATATGAATGAATTTAAGGAGGAAGCAAAGAAACTATGGAATCGTGATTTCTTGTTGATGTGGCAAGGAAATGCGATCAGTGTATTTGGGGATGTTCTTTATAGTATATCGATCGGTTTTTGGGTTTACCAGAAAACGGGATCGACGGCACTGATGGGCTTGATGAGTTCAATCAGTATGATCGTCAATATGTTGTTTCAACCTTTCGCAGGAGCAATCGTCGATCGCAGTGATCGAAAAAAGATCATTGTTGGAATGGACTTTTTAAGGGGTGTATTGATGATCGTTGTCGGCTATCTTGCCACACAAGAGGCATTGAGTATCAATATGGTCATGTTCACAGCGTTAGTGGCCTCTGTGTGCGCTGTATTCTTTGGCCCTGCCGCTTATACAACCTATGTCGATTTAGTTCCTAAGAGCGAACTGGTAAGGGCTCAGTCGATAACATCGGGTACACAAAGCTTGATCAATTTAGTAGGGAAAGGTGTCAGTGGTGCGTTATTGACCTTCTTTGGGATTGGACCTATGATTATCATCAATGGATTCTCCTTTTTATTATCAGCATTTACAGAATGCTTCATTCGAGTTCCATTGGGAGTTAAACAGGGAATGCCGATCAGCGTAAAACATGTTTGGAATGATGTGGTCCAAGGAGCAAAGGATGCGATTGCCATTCCTGGATTAAATCTTATTATCGTCGGTGCGATGATCGCCAATTTCTTGGGATCTGGCTATATGGCACTCTTACTTCCGTTGGCGCTGCAAAAAGGGATGACAATCACAGAGTATGGATTCTTCATTTCTGCGAGTAGTTTGGCTGCCTTGCTTGCGATGGCAGGTATGGGAATCTATAAAATCAAGGATAAGCATCGACCGTTCGTGTTCGGAATCTCGTTTGTGGCAGCCACCTTTCTAACTATAATCGCACTTTTAGGCCGTGGCTTTTGGTGGGTGACAATCTTCTTCTTTTTCTCGGATTTTCTAATTGTGATTGGTAATGCGATACTGAATGTGACAATGACCTTGGCGATACCGCGAGATAAAAGGGCAACTATCATTGGTTTTGTTGCATCATTCTCAATTGGAGGGATGGCTCTTTCAGTCCTAGTATATGGGTTTTTAGCCGAATATGTTGATCTCAGTATATTAGCGATCATAGGTACTCTATTGGGGTTGATTCCTTTGATTCCAATTATGTTAAATAAGGATATCCGCCATATGATTGCCGAAATAGGACAATCATGAAGTCAGCCGTAATAGCACTTAATAAATGCGAATTACGGCTTTTATATTTTCAAGGCAATTGAAATAGTCTATAATTAAATTCGCAACACGATAAGGAGGATACGTCATGATACCGACGATTGGTTCGAAAGTTTATATTCAGAGTTATAAACATGACGGCTCTTTGCATCGGACGTGGTCACAAGGGTTCGTTATTGATGCCGACGCGACGAGGTATGTCGTGGTCACAAACAAAACCTGGGTAATTGAAGCTGATGGACGTAAATGGTATACCCGTGAACCGGCAATATGCTTTTTTTATACTGATCGGTGGTATAACATTATTTCAATGATTCGAAAAAGCGGTGTTTATTATTATTGCAATCTTGCTTCACCGAGTCTTTATGATCAAGAAGCCATTAAAAATATCGATTATGATCTCGATGTCAAAGTATATCCAGATGGCTCGTTTGATATTCTCGATGCTGATGAATTCAAGGATCATGGCAGTAAAATGGGCTATAGTAATGAATTAATTGATGTTGTTGAAAAATCTATGGAAAATTTAATTATGATTATTCGTGAAAAGAAATCTCCGTTCAATGAAAGAGAAATTGATCGCTATTTCCAGATGTATCTGACTTTGACTAAAAACAAGTGAGCTTATGCGATTACTATCCTTATTATATAGGCGAACAATAATTATCAACATCTCTTCATGGCAGGTCTACAACCAGTTTGGACTCAAATGAAGGTTCATTTAAAAAGTTCGAAAGAATGGGCGAAAAAGGTTGACACAAGGGTATGGGTTTGGTATTATAACTAAGCGCCAACGAGAGCAACACAAGTGAAAACGAGCTGGCAGCGAGCTGATCTTTGAAAACTAAATAGGAAAAACGTCGATACAAAAACTAACGTAAACGTTAAGCCAGAAATGGCTCAAAATATTTAAAACAATGAGCAG
>JBBRCP010000036.1:0-16982 GCA_038204785.1 Erysipelotrichales bacterium | reverse complement strand
TCGTTGATCAAAATTTAAGTGTTTCCAGTGTTTCATAAAGAACCTCCATCTTCTGCAGGAAACACTTAAATGATAGCACTTTATTTTCTTAGACTAATTACTGTTTATTAATAAAAACAGAATTAACTTTTAGAATTATGGCTATCATAAATGACAGCCAAATGGCTGTTTTCTTTAACTTATTGTGGCGTATAATAATACTATAGGGGTGAAAATATGGACATTGTTATTCATAAATTAGATGTGGATCGGATCGATGATTATCTGAAGTTTTTTGATGAACGAGCATTTTCGGATAACCCGTCATGGGCCGGATGTTACTGTGTCTACAGTCATTGCGAACGAGAAACATGGTCGAAGCGCTCCATTTCGCAAAACCGTAACGATAGTATCGAATGGATAAAAAAAGGTATCCTCAATGGGTACCTGGCGTATAGTAATAATGACGTTATCGGATGGATAGGTGTCGATCTACGTACCAAGTACGCAAGTCTCAGCTATCGTGTAAATCATGAAGATCAGCTTCATGCGATTGCTTCCATTGTTTGTGTTACCGTCGACCCTAATTTCCGTCATCAAGGGATCGCAACCGAACTTTTAGCCCATACCATAACCCAATTAAAACATGAAGGGATCGATATTATCGAAGCCTATCCGTATGTTGACTCCACATCAGCAGCGCATAATCACAAAGGTCCATTTTCAATGTATAAAAAAGCCGGATTTAAGATCTACGAAGAAGACGGAGAAACGGCAGTTGTGCGCAAATCACTATGATACAGAAAATCCACGATACGATTTACCAACGGACGGTGCATCCGAAAAATACAACCTGGTATTTAAATACCCATTTGATCATTACCGACAAACACAATATATTTATCGATAGCGGTCTAGGGAAGGATTCGATTATGGATTTTCTTCCTTATACCGATTCAGGGAAACCGAACTTATTAATTGTTACTCATCATCATTTCGATCATGTTTGGGGTAGTGGCGCCATCGAATTCGAACACATATATGCCCATCCCTTATGCGATTCGTTGATTTCGCAGAACTTCGCGAAATCCGTTGCGGAGTATGGTTCTTTAGCTGAAGGGAGTATTACTTTCAGAAAATCAGATTACAATGTGATAGATAATATGGTAATCGACAAACGTTTACGTCTTATCATTGCACCGGGACATACACCCGATAGTATTATGATCTATGATTCATTGTCTCAGATATTTTTTATCGGTGATAACATTGGGGATGAGGGGTCAGGATTGATTCCTGAACTAGATTGCCCGGTTACGGAATACCTTTTAACACTTGAAAAAGCAATTACCTATGATCCGTTAAGCGTTGCCTCTTCGCATCGGACACTAAGCAGTAACAAGCTGATCAAGGATGCGTTGAAAACGCTTACAAGTCTGTGAAAAATCACACAATAGTCAAGGTCAAATACCTGGAATTTGTTGTATTTGTCCATAAAATAAGGTAAAATGAGAACAGAAAGCAGGAGGGCATTACTATGAAACAAATTTCTGTATTGATAATTGACCCAGTAGGTCTGCATGCACGCCCGGCAACTGTCGCTGTGAATGCTGCAAGCAAGTTTAAATGTGAAGTGAAAGTATCGTTCAAAGGCCGTTCGGTTAACATGAAATCCATCATGGGTGTTATGTCATTGGGCATCCCTACTCAATCCGAAGTCGTTATTTCGTGTGAAGGCGAAGACGAAGAAGTTGCGGTTGGTACGATCGAAGAAGTTCTACGTACACAAAAAGTCATTGCTTAATCAATAAACGGATACTTAAAATAGAAGATGAGACCATCTTCTTTTTATTATCTAAAGGAGGGTCAACTTGATGATTGATAATAAAATAAATCACTGGCAAACTTTTGCATCATTAGAACCATCACTTCGTGAAGTGTTGAAAACATATACACCTCTTCAATTACAGGATGCGTTTTACACCAGCCTGGAATTCGGAACAGCGGGTATGCGCGGTCTTTTAGGGGCAGGTCCCAATCGTATGAACATCTATACGATTCGTAAAGCCAATGTGGCATTTGCGAAGTATCTGCTTCAATACACAGATGCCGGTAAGCGCGGAGTGGCTATCGCCTATGACAATCGTACGATGTCCAAAGAGTTCGCTTCCGAGTCAGCTCGTGTGTTGGCTATGTTTGATATTTCCTCTTATGTGTTTACTTCATTACGCCCGACTCCTGAATTATCTTATGCGGTTCGGCAACTCAATTGTATCGGCGGAATCGTGATCACTGCTTCCCATAATCCAAAAGAATATAACGGTTATAAAGTTTATGATGATAAGGGATGTCAACTGGTGCCTCATCTGATTGATCAAGTCATTCACTATATCAATTCGATTGAGGATGAATTAGCGATTGATGTTCAACTTTCTAAAGAGCAGAACAGTTTGATTCATTGGATCGATGATGAAATCGATCGTTCATATTTCAAACGGGTTCTTCAGATACAAAATCGTCCTACGCAAAATAAAGACAACGTGAAGATCGTTTTTACTCCGCAGCACGGTACCGCTTTTCATTCGGTCACCGCAGTTATGGCGAAAGCGGGTTATCATTTATATCCGGTTGAAGCACAATGCACACCGGATCCATTTTTCAGTAACACGAAAACTCCGAATCCGGAGGAACGTGCTGCTTATGATATAGCCATTGAAGTTGCTAAACAACATCGTGCCGATGCCGCATTAAGTACTGATCCGGATGCTGATCGAGTGGGTGTAGTTGTTTTACACAAGGGTGAATATATCTTACTTACCGGTAATCAGACCGGATCTATCTTACTGGAATATCTGTTTTCTACAAAACGGGAACTAGGAACGATGCCTGAAAACCCAGTGATGTTTAATACAGTGGTTACATCTGACTTGGGTGAAAAAATTGCTGATCATTATCATGTAGCAACCGAAAAAACCCTGACCGGCTTTAAGTTTATCGGTGAGAAAATCGCGAAATATGAAATAACGCATGAGAAGAATTTTGTTTTTGGGTATGAAGAAAGTTATGGTTATCTGGTTGAACCGTTTGTTAGAGACAAAGATGCTGTCCAATCCTGTCTGTTGATTGCAGAGTGTATTACCTACTATAAGAATCTGGGGAAAACTTTGATCGATGTTCTGCATGACCTTTACCGTACCTACGGGTGGTATCAGGAAAGCCAAGTTTCACTTTCATTGAAAGGTGAAGAAGGTTCACTTCGTATCAAAGAAATCATGAATCATTTCCAAACTGTTGATATCCATGAATTCGCAGGAATTAACGTCGTTGCTATGGAAGATTATAAATCATCGGTTCGAAAAGAAAATGGCAAAGAAACAAAGCTTGATTTTCCATCATCTGATGTTATCAAGTATTATCTAGAGGATGGAAGTTGGATTGCTGTACGTCCCTCCGGAACTGAACCGAAGTGCAAATTCTATTATTGCGTCGTTGGTAAAAGTGCCGAAGAATCAGCTGAGAAGTTTGATCGCTTAAGTGCAGCAATAAACAAAGAAATCGCATAATACACAAAGGAAGATGAAAAATCTTCCTTTATTTACGTTATACTAAAGTTATTCGAAAATTATCCATAGCGTAGACTTGTTTGTTATAATTACTAAAACGGAGGGGCACATGGATTATCAACAGATGTTGTTAAGTAAAAACGGTTTAGCCACTCTTAATCTATCAAGAGAGTTTTTAAAGTACTCGATTGGCTCAAAAATACCGACCGTGACGGATTTAAGTGAAAAATCTTCTCTGGCAAGAGGAACAATTCAAAATTCAATCAAGTTTCTCCAGGCCAATAGCGCGATAAGACTTGAATCTCGCGGTCATTTGGGAACCTTTCTAGTGAGTAAAAACATGCGGATCTTACTGGAATTTGCTGGAATTACCAGTATTGTTGGAGCGATGCCGCTTCCCTATTCCAAAAAATATGAAGGATTTGCGACGGGTCTAATTGTCGCAATGGAGAACCAATATAATATTCCGGCATCTATGGCGTATATGCGCGGAGCAATCAACAGAATTGGAATGTTGTTGGCAGATCGATATGATTATGCTGTTGTCTCAAATTATGCCGCAATGGAGTTTATGAAGAAAAACAATAAAATTCTGATTGTTAAATATTTCGGTCCACACTCTTATCTGAGTGAACATATCGTTATTTTTCATGATAGTAAAATAAACGAGATTCAACATGGAATGAAGATCGGGGTCGATGTCGATTCAATCGATCAAAAAAATCTAACCGAAAAAGTATGTTTGGGGAAAAATGTAGAATTCGTTCAAGTCGATTATTCTCAAATTTTGGAACGTGTTTTATCCGGCGATATCGATGCTGCTGTTTGGAATAAAGATGAAGTAACAGATAAAATAGTAAAGATCAATTATGTAACGGTGAATCTGCAGGATGTTGAAGATACCGAAGCAGTAATCGTTGTCAGTTCGGAAAAACCTGAGATGGCGTCTTTACTCAAAGAGATCATTGATGCAGATACCGTACTGAATATCCAAAAGTTAGTTTTGGAAGGCAAAATCACACCCAGTTATTAACCTGTTGACAAACGATTCGTCATCGAGTAAGATAGTTATGTATTCAATATACAAAATAATGTATATTCAAACGAGGTAATAAATGTTAAAAGAGAGAATTGAAATTTTAGAACAAGCAAACATCATCTCTAAGGACGTCGCTGATTATTCAAAAGCAGTCATTGATCTGCTAGCGAATAAAGGGGAATTCTCGCAAGAAAAATTAGAAATGTTTACAACGCATCTAGCCATGGCAACGCAAAGAGTTTGTATGAATCACGAAGTTGATATCCTTGATGAAAACATCTGGGAAGAAGTTCGTAGCAGTGAACACTACAAAACAGCTAAATTGTTATATGATGAAATGATTCAGTTAGCACCTTGTCAGTATCCTGATGCGGAATCGAAGTTCTTGATTATGCATATCTGCAATATTTACCAAGATTGATTTGAAAATCAGATGATCTGATGTCAAATATACAAAAGGGAAAGGAGGAGATATAATGCTAAGAATCGTAGTAGGGGGTCAAATTAACAAGCAAGAAATTTACAACTTTATTCTAAAAACACTTGGAGAAGGAAATGTAGAACTTGCGATCAAGAATGATCTAGAGGCTGTGAATGCAATAAAATTAGGGAAATTTGATTATTACGTCGGAGCATGTAATACCGGTGGGGGAGGTGCCCTTGCTATGGCGATGGCATTGCTTGGATATGATAAGTGTAAAACAATTTCAATGCCTGGAAAAATATTTCCGGATGAAGAGATCCTAAAAGCAGTCAATGAAGGCAAAATTGCTTTCGGATTCACGGCACAGCATGCTGAGAATGTATTACCGGTATTACTTAATGCAATTGTTGAAAAAAACAAATAAGGAGAAAGAAAAATGGAATATTTAATTATTGCCGCAATTGGTGCGTTAGCATCGGTTCTCGCAAACAAAGGTATCGCAGTATTCAATGATGGTTTCCGTCCAATCGTACCTCAATACTTTGAAGGTAAGATCAGCAGAAAAGAATTAGGTGCAATGAGTTTTGCGATTAGTTTTGGTTTAGTTATCGGTTTCGGTATTCCGACATCAATCGCAGCTACCATATTGCTTATCCATTGCTTGTTATTGACCACTGACATTATCGGAACATGGTGTCCTGATAATACAATTGGAACCGTCTTAGCAGGAGTTATCGGAGCGCTATACGGAGTTGGAATCTTAGTTGGTCTTGAAGTAATCGTTAAAGTATTCGCGACACTTCCTTACAATTTCTTAAGTACCCTTGGTGGTGTTTCGAAATATGTAGTTGTTGTATTCGCAATTTTCCCGGCATTGGCTGTTGCTTATCAACACGGAATTAAAAAAGGCGGAATCACTGCTGCGATTACTGTTCTTGTTTATTTCTTGATCAAGAAATATGGAATCTTCGCATTCGGCGCTTATAAAATCGCTTTGAATGGTGAAGGTATGGCAATGTTGGCAGGTACGATCTGTATGCTCGTATTTGCTGCAACCATGAAAGTAGAAAGCACAGATTCTAACACTGCTTTAGTTAATGTATTCTCAGAAAAAGTAGCTAGAATCAGAAAAAACTGGATCTTATTAGCGATCATGGGTGGACTTGTTGCAGCTGCGACCAGTATGTCCCTTGTTGCCGGAGATCCTACATCACTTGCTTTATTAGCTAAGGGTGCATTCTCCGAAGCAGCTCTCGCCGCATTCGCAAGAGCAATCGGATTCGTACCGCTTATCTTCACAACCGCTATCGTTACTGGTGTTTATGGACCGGTTGGATGTACATTCGTATTCGTTATCGGTTTATTATTCCACGGTAATCCGTTAGTTGCTGCATTAGCAGGTGCTGTCGTTATGGTTGTAGAACTAGTATTAATCAACGTTTTCGCAAAAGGTATGGATAAATTCCCGGGTGTCAAAGACATGGGTGAACATATCCGTACTTCAATGAATAAAGTTCTTGAAATCGCTTTATTAGTGGGTGCTGTTGTTGCTGCCGAAGCTATGGCTGCCGCAGTCGGACTAAGTGGAATCGGGGCTCTATTCGTTATCGGTTGCTTACTTCTGAATCGCGTTTCAAAGAAACCGATCGTCGAATTAGCAGTCGGACCAGTAGCGTGTATCGTCTTTGGAATCTTGATCAATGCATTGGTTATTGTTAAACTTGTTACGTTGATTAAAGTAAAATAGTAAGTTCGCTTATTGTTTTATCAAGAAGTATCTAAATAGGTTATTAATGAGTGAAGTGATCGATTCACTTCACTCATTGTCTTTTGAAAGGAGTATGATTTAATTATGGAACTACTAAAAGGCTATACGCTCATGCACGAGCACATCACGATCGATCTGTCGAAGATCAAAAACGACGAAGATTGTATTTTAGATTGTTTTGAAGAAACAGTTGTAGAGTTAAAGAAACTTTATGGATTGGGTGTACGAAACATAGTGGACATGACCAACAAGGGTATGGGTCAAGATCCGTTTTATGTTCTTAAGGTAGAAAAAGAAACAGGTATCAAAATCATCAACTCAACAGGTTATTACAAAGAACCGTTTTTTCCTTCAGAAGTAGCGGAAAAATCAGTGGATCAACTTGCGGAAATCATGATAAAAGATTTGACGACCGGGTTTGAAAATACAACGATTCAAGCAGGGATGATCGGTGAGATCGGGACGAGTCAAAACAAGTGGGAAGTTACCGAGAAGAAAGTGTTCGATGCGGCAGTGATTGCGCAAAAGAAAACAAATAAGCCAATTTATACACATACAACACTTGGAACACTGGCGAAAGAGCAAGCACAATATTTTATCACGAAGGGAATCAATCCTAAAAAAGTAATTATCGGTCATATTGATTTATCGCAAAATCTAGATTATATCAAAGAGGTCTTAAGTTTTGGTGTGTTTGTCGGTTTTGATACAATAGGGAAAAATAACTATTTTCCCGACACAAAAAGAATCGAATTTTTATTGGATCTTGAAAAGAACAACTTAATTCAACAAGTAGTGTTGTCGGAAGATCTAACGCGTAAATCACATCTTGAATATAAAGGGGGTATTGGCTATAGTTATTTGTTTGAAACTTTCTTACCGCTACTTAGAAAAGCAGGGTTCAAAGAAGAATCAATCAATCAAATGTTGATCCATAACCCTATAAAAATCTTCGAGGAGTAAGTATGAATCGTCATGAAAAAATGAAAGCTATCGCATTAATTGATCCATTTAAATCAATTGATCAGCGTTTCGATATAGACTCAAATATCAATGATGGGTTTACTTATCTAGGTGTTAAAAATGTGGTTCAAGTTCCGAAATCACTGATCGAAAAACTCCGAAAAACGGGGCGATATGGTCTTCACACCTTGGATAAATCATCGCACGGAGGAAGAGCCATCGACTTGAACCTGCGCAATCCAATTACCGGTAAAGCGATGAGTGGTTCGAGTAGCGGAACAGCGATCAATGTATTTTTGGGAATCAACGATATTGGTATTGGGGTTGATGGTGGTGGTTCTGTATTAGCACCGGCGATGGCTCTCAATCTATTTGGATTTATCTCCCCGCTTATCGAATCTGACTATGTTATGTCTTTTTCAAAGAAATCAACTGACAATATTCAATTCAGTCCTTCAATCGGCTATATATCATATACATTTGAAAAGTTGACACAGATCATCCATGATACATTGGAGTTAAGTGAGTGTGATGATCAAATCGAGATCGTTATCGCAGCACAAGATGTACACAACTACAAGTTCTCGGCGCAAAAAATCAACTTTCCGGATATCTATGGGGAGCGTTTACCCCTGATCGATTTTTTGGTGAAAGAGCTACCTAAGTGTGATGTGATGATCTCTTATGAAGGCCCAGTCGATCTGCATGGCTTTGGTGATTCGGTCTTTGGTCACTTCGATCCAGAAACACAGATGATTCAACGTGAAGCATGTAAAGGTTTGATCAGAGTTGTCAACATGTCAAATGCCACGGCAATATGTATTCCTGATAAAAGTTTAGCCAAAGGGTTTGTTTTGATATCAGAATCCAAAAATGAGAAAATAAGTAAAATGATTCGGCTTGCATCGTCACTTGTTACTAAAGACGATGAATTGATTACACGCTATTTCAGAAATCTTGATCTCTATTTCGCAAAGAAATACGCTCAAGACGAGGAGGAATTGAAATGAAGACATATCCGTTACAATCAATCTCAATCGAAGAAGCAAAAGAAAAACAATTTCGGTTAGTAGATGAAATATGTAAAGAATTTACTGGTTCTGAATTTCTGAATCTTGGTGATTTGGGGGTTGTTCATGACTTTAACAAACCAAACTACACACAAAAAGTTGAAAAAGTACTCGCTGCTTATTTTAATGTGGATAAAGCAATTCTTGTTACCGGTGCTGGTACAGGAGCCATTCGATTTGGACTTCAATCACTTTTGAAAGTGAATGGGACGATTCTTGTTCATAAAGCACCCGTCTATCCAACTACTTTGGTTAGTTTGCAGGCAATGAATGCAACCATGGTGGAAGCTGACTTTAATGATCTTGATGAGATCAGAAAAACATTGAAGAACACCAAAGTGAACGCTGTTCTTATTCAATTTACCCGTCAGTTACCTGGTGATCATTATGAAGTAAGTGAAGTAATAAGAGTAATCAAAGAATGCCAAAATGTTCCCATTATCACAGATGATAATTATGCAGTCATGAAGGTCGATAAAATTGGAGTAGAACTAGGTGCCGATGCATCAGCGTTTTCCTCATTTAAGTTATTAGGTCCTGAAGGAGTCGGTATTTTGTTGGGATGTGCGTCGATGATCGACGATGTAGATAAAATGAATTACTCAGGTGGTAGTAAAATACAGGGATATCAAGCAATGGAAGTTCTTCGCGGCTTGGTATACGCACCGGTATCATTAGCGATACAGGCTGAAGAAAACGAGAAGCTTGTCGCAGAACTTAACAACGCTCGCTTGCCGGAAGTTAAACATGCTTTTTTGGCAAATGCGCAGTCAAAGGTACTGTTAGTTGAATTCAATGAAGATATCGCAGAAGAAGTATTGATAGAAGCCCAAAAACTCGGTGCCGCTCCGAATCCGGTAGGTGCTGAGTCGAAATATGAGATCGTTCCGATGTTTTACCGTGTTAGCGGAACTTTTCTTAAAGCAGATCCAACTCTCATAAAACGGATGATAAGGATAAACCCAATGCGTTCAGGTTCTAAAACAGTTCTGAGAATTCTCGAAGAAAGCATTAGGAAGGTGAAGTCATGTTCTTGAATATTACCCTAAAAAGAAATCCAAAATTGATTGAAACAGCTCTTTGGCTGCATCAAACGGATCAAATACTACCCGATTCTTATGTGATCGATATGGATACATTGATTGTAAATGCGACACGAATCATTGAAGAATCCAATAAACATGGAATGAAAATGTTTTTTATGTTGAAACAACTGGGAAGAAACCCGCTCATCGCTAAAGAGTTGATGAAACTCGGCTATGCAGGTGCTGTTGCGGTCGATTTCAAGGAAGCCAAAATCATGATGGATAACCAGATTCCTATTGGGAATGTCGGTCATTTGGTACAGCCTCCAAAAAGCATGATGAAACAGCTTGTTGAATACGGGTGTGAGTACTTTACGATCTATTCATTGGAAAAAGTGAAAGAATTAAACCAATACTTAATCAACACGGATAAAAAACAAAAGATCATGATCAGAGTTATCGGTGAGAACGATATGATCTATAGTGGTCAAACAGCCGGGTTTACGCTTGATGAGCTTGAAGAAACAGTCAATGAAATCAAAAAATACGATCATATCGATATCAAAGGAATTACTTCGTTTCCGTGCTTTCTTTATGATGAGAATACAAATAAGATCGAACCTACTTCGAACTTATTTACTGTGTTGAAAGCGAACGAAATACTTAAAAATCTTGGAATTGTGATTGATAACCTCAACACACCTTCAACCACATGTGTTGCTACGATCGAAGAGATGAGTAAATACAAAACAACGAGTGGAGAACCGGGACATGGATTGACCGGAACAACGCCTTTACATGCCCATTCGGACTGTGTTGAAATTCCCTGTGTTGTTTACGTAAGTGAGATATCACATCATGTGGCAGGTAAATCTTTCTGTTATGGAGGTGGTTATTATCGGCGATCCCATGTAGAAAATGTGTTGATTGGAACGACCATAAATAGCCTACAAAAAGGAAAAGTAAATACTCCTGCTTTAGACAGTATTGATTATCATTTTGGGCTTGATCGCAAATATACCATCAATGATACCGTTTTAATGGCATTCAGGTATCAGATCTTTGTTACACGAAGTAATGTTTGTATCGTTAAAGGAATACAGTCTGGAAATCCACAACTGATTGCGACCTACAATAGTTTGGGTGGTAAATTATGAGTAAGAGATTCATCGTTATTGTGCTAGACGGATTCGGTATGGGTGCGATGAAAGATGCCCTTATCGTTAGACCCGGTGATGAAGTCAGCAATACATTCGGAAGTATATTGAAAGATTTTCCGGAACTCAAGCTACCCGTATTGGAAAGTTTAGGTTTAATGAATGCATTTGGTCATGAAAGTAAAAATATGAAATTCTCAACACTTGCTAATTTCGGTAAAAGTGAACTGATGCATTTCGGAGCGGATACTTTTATGGGCCATCAAGAAATAATGGGTACGATCCCTAAGAAACCTTTAGTTCAACCTTTTCAAGAAAAAGTGGATATCGTATATGAGCACTTGATCAAACTTGGACATAAGGTTGAAATCATGAGTCAGGATAAATTGCGCTATCTATTGGTCGATGATTATTGTACTGTAGCAGACAATATCGATGCTGACTTAGGGATGGCTTATAATTGCACAGCACCGCTTGATTTTCTATCGTTTGAGAAAGAACTCGAAATCGGCCATCATGTTAGAGAAGTAGTGACGGTCAACCGAGTGATTCCTTTCGGAGGGACCTCAACGACACTTCAGGATTTACTGAATGCGGTCGAAACGAGAGACAACAAGTTCATTGGAGTCCATGCGGTCAAATCAAAATCGTATGAAGAGGGATATCAATGCCGTCATCTGGGTTATGGAGTTGATAAAAATGTTCAAGCACCAACGATTCTTACCAATATCGGAATACCGGTATCTCTATTTGGTAAAGTGGCTGATATTGTTGCCAACGATAAAGGAAAACTCGTATCGTGTGTCAATACGACTGAGGTATTGGATCTGACCCTTGCAGAAATGAAAGAAATGGATGTTGGATTTATCTGCACAAATGTACAAGAAACGGATCTGGCGGGGCACAGTCAGGACTCGAAATGGTACAAAGAATTATTAGAAATTACAGATAAAAAAATCGGAGATCTCATTGAGATGATGAATGCCGAAGATATATTGATCGTCATGGCTGATCATGGTAATGATCCGGATATCGGTCATAACATGCATACACGCGAAAATGTTCCATTGTTGATCAAAGCCGGTGATCTTACAGGTGTGTCGATAGGACTGCGAAAGAGTTTATCTGATGTAGGTGCCTCGGTGTGTGATTTCTTCGGAGCAGCCAAACCGCAAAACGGAGTCTCATTCATCGAATTGTTGAAATAGAGTTAATGCGAAAGGTAGTTGAATAATCTCATAAAAACAAACACTGAACCCAAGCAAGTACTGCTGAAATCAGTGTTTTTTAGTGTCAATCGAGCTACTTTCGGAACTAAAAATGGACGGGTAATGGACAGTTTATCGATGGTAATTGTAAAAATAGTTTGTTCGATTGTTTTCTCTGACAGAAACAAGGTCGACATACAAGCCGATGTAAACGATTTCATTCACCCTGATAAGTAGGGTTGATTTTGACACTGTAAGTCAAATAAAGTACAATGAAACTAACCATAAGGGGGATCATACTATGACGCAAAGCACGCTTATCGAAAGCTTTCATGCCGGTCATTGTTTGGATGCACACCAGATCTTCGGAGCACATTTCACCTATGAAGGTGTTAACGGTGTACGCTTCACAGTCTATGCTCCGGGAGCCAGAAGAATACTGTTAGTCGGTTCCTTCAACTACTGGTCTGAGCCGATTGAAATGCAGCGAAAAACCGATAAAGGAATTTGGAGTTGTTTCGTAGCCAACGTGCTCGAATGGACCCTCTATAAATACAATATCGAACAGGCAGACGGAAGTTGGGTCGAAAAGAGCGATCCTTATGCGTTAGCCAGTGAAATGCGTCCTAAATCATGTTCTCTTGTTACGAATCTAAAAGGTTACTCATGGAGTGATGCTCTTTGGACAAGTCGAAGAAGCAAACATTTCCAAGAACCAATGAATATCTATGAGTTACACTTGGGCAGTTGGCGTAAAAAAGATGCAACTACGTGGCTACAATATGATGAGATCGCTGATCAGTTGGTTCCTTATCTCAAAGAGATGGGCTACACGCATGTCGAACTCATGCCGCTCACTGAACATCCGTTTGATGGTTCATGGGGATATCAGGCACACGGTTACTTCTCTGTTACCAGCCGCTACGGATCCCCCAAACAATTTATGGAATTTGTCGATAAACTCCATGTAAATAATATTGGAGTGCTACTGGATTTTGTGCCGGTACATTTCGTTAAAGATTCATTTGGTCTGTATCGGTTTGACGGTACGAATCTATATGAATATTCAAATGATCAAGATGCCAACAGCCAATGGGGAACAATGAATTTTGATTTATGGAAAGAAGAAGTCCGGAGTTTTATGATGTCATCTGCCAGTTTTTGGTTGGAAACCTATCATATCGATGGACTGCGTATGGATGCCGTCAGTAATATCATCTACTGGCACGGAAACAAAAATCGCGGAGTGAACGAAGGGGCTTTGGCCTTTGTCCGCCGGATGAACTTTTATCTTAACGAACGTCATCCGAATGTGATCTTGATGGCCGAAGATTCCTCTGATTTTCCGAAAGTTACCCATTCTACCTATGAAATGGGTCTCGGTTTTGATTATAAATGGGATCTTGGATGGATGAACGATACCCTTAACTATTATGCGAGTGACCCGGTTTATCGTGCATATCACCACCATGATCTTACCTTTTCAATGGCCTATTTTTATTCGGAAAAATTTATCTTACCCTTGTCTCATGATGAAGTCGTTCATGGTAAAGGAACCATCATCAATAAGATGTGGGGCGATTATGGACAAAAGTTCTCCCAAGCCAAAAACCTTTATCTTTATATGGTTACGCATCCCGGTAAGAAGTTAAACTTTATGGGAAATGAGCTCGCTCATTTCAGAGAATGGGATGAAAATCTAGAGTTAGATTGGTTCTTGTTGGACTACAAAAAACACAGTATGTTTCAACGTTATATTAGAGATTTGAATCAGATCTATCGCTATCACAGTTGCTTAAGCCGTTTTGATTTTACGCATAACGGTTTCCGTTGGATCGATGCAGATAATTCGCAACAGTCCATTTATACCTATATCCGTGAAGATGAGAAGAGTATGGTGATCGTGATTTTAAACATGACACCGATATCTTATGAAAACTTCCGTGTGGGAGTTCCGATGGAAGGATTTTACAGTGAATTGATCAATACCGAAAAAGATATTTATGATGGATGTAACATGTGCAATTTTCAACCGATCCACACAGAAGCAATCGGAGACCATGGTTATCATCACAGTATCCAATGTCGTATCGCTCCGTTTGCGGCAATGATGTTTGAATACGAAAAAGGACAAGCACACAAGAGAGATTTGTAAAATCACACTAATAGTGTTAAAATGGCAAACGGACCTTTAGGAGGACTTTATGTTTAAAGATAAATTTGAATTCAAACGAGATTTTACCCAACGTGTTGTTGAGACATACGGTCGTTCGGTAGAACAGTCTCATCGTACAGAACGATATATGGTTTTAGGTGAAATGGTGCGTGACTATGCTTCGATCCACTGGAAAGCCAGCAAAGAACAGGCAGCGAATCTAAAAGCCAAACAGATGGTCTATTTTTCCATGGAATTTCTGATTGGAAGAATGTTGACGAATAATTTGATGAACCTGGGTATCTATGAGGTGGTAAAAGACGGTCTTTCCGAGCTTGATATCGACATCAATGAAATTGAAAATATGGAATCGGATGCCGGACTGGGCAATGGTGGCTTAGGACGTTTAGCAGCGTGTTTTATGGATTCGCTGGCATCACTCTCATTACCGGGACATGGAAACTGTTTGCGTTATGAATACGGACTTTTCCGTCAGAAGATCGTTGACGGATATCAGGTCGAAGTCCCTGATCAATGGTTGCGATTGGGAAATGTCTGGGAAGTACGTAAACCAAAACATTCAATTGAAGTTAAATTTTGGGGTCGTGTCGAAATGAAGAAGAATGAAAAAGGCGATATCGTCTATACACATGTGGATGCTGAACAAGTTAGTGCTGTTCCATATGATATGCCTGTCGTCGGAAAATCGACCGATACAACCAATACACTTCGCTTATGGAGCGCCGAAGCTTCGGAAATGCTTCCGGCGAATAAAGATTTCCGCCAATACATTACTGAAGTTCGGGAGATCTGTCAAAATGTATACCCGGATGATTCTACCGAGCACGGACGTTTCTTGCGTCTGAAACAACAGTATTTCTTCGTTTCAGCCGGTTTGAATGCTTTCATAAAATCACATTTACGAGTCTATCCGAATCTTACTAATCTTTCCGATAAGATCGCTTTTCAGTTGAATGATACACATCCGGTTTTAGCGATTCCGGAGTTGATGAGAATTCTCATCGATGAAAATGATTACACGTGGGATGATGCATGGAAGATCGTTACAGAATCAATGGCTTACACCAACCATACAGTTATGGCTGAAGCACTTGAACGCTGGCCGGTCAACTTCATTCAACAACTACTGCCTCGTATCTATATGATCATCGAAGAGATCAATAAACGGTTTGTTGATTCAGTCAATGCCCAGTTTCCGAATGAACCGTTATTGGCTGAAAGTGTTGCGATCATCAAGAACGGGCAAGTCCATATGGCTCATTTGGGCATAGTCGGCACACATAGTGTCAATGGTGTCGCTAAACTTCATACCGAGATATTGATCAAAGATGTAATGAAAGATTTCTATCGCATCATGCCGGAAAAATTCAACAACAAGACAAATGGTATTACCCATCGCAGATGGTTAGTCTATTCAAATCCGGAACTGAAGAAACTGCTGGACGAAACGATCGGTGAAGACTATGTCTATACACCTGATCATTTAGAAAACCTGATGAAATACATCAGTGATCCGAGCGTGCAAGCTAAATTTACAGTTGTCAAACAACAACGTAAACAGATCTTGGCTAATTATATCAAGAAGACATTGAATATCGACGTCGATGTCAATTCTATTTTCGATGTACAAGCTAAACGTCTGCATGCGTATAAACGTCAGTTACTGAATGTGATGCACATTATCTATCTGTCACAGCGGATCAAGGAAGATCCTGAATTTACAATGACGCCGCGCACCTTCATCTTCGCTGCGAAAGCTGCTCCGGCCTATTATTTCGCTAAAAAAGTTATTAAGTTGATTCACAGTGTTGCCGAGGTGGTCAACCATGATCCTGTTTTAAGTAAGTTTATGCGGGTTGTGTTTATCCCAAACTACAATGTTTCAATTGCTGAAATTTTAATGAACGCTGCTGATGTTTCAGAACAGATTTCAACAGCCGGTAAAGAAGCAAGTGGCACAGGAAACATGAAATTCATGATGAACGGTGCTTTGACACTTGGAACACTTGATGGAGCCAATGTTGAAATCGATGAATTGGTCAGTCGTGAATATGATGTCATTTTCGGTATGACCGTCAATGAGATTGCAGAACTCACCAAGTCAGGCTATGACTGTTGGAAATACTATAACTCGGATCCACAGTTAAAAGCAGTCATTGATTCCTTTATTGATGGAAGTTTCTCAGTGAATCGTGAAGAGTTCAAACCGATTTTTGATGAGTTGATGTATCACAACGACGAATATCTGTTATTGGCAGATTTCCGTGCTTATGTGGAAGCTCAAGAAGAAGTTGAAAAACGCTATAATGATAAGGAATATTGGGCACGTATGTGTTTGGTCAATATAGCGAAATCAGGTTTCTTCTCGTCGGATCGCACGATCCAACAATATGCCGATGAAATATGGCATATCAAGCCTTTAGGAAGATAGAACTAAAATGGAGTGATTCAAGTCGCTCCATTTTTTTATTGTATAATTCACCTCTTTATAAGGGGTAATATGACGAATTGGTTGATGAATAAACAAGCTTAGATTTTACGTGTGCTAGCGCGTAAAATCAATTTCGGTTGGTAAATGATGGCTGTGCTATCTAATTTTCCTGTTTCTAT
>JBBRCP010000035.1:0-17353 GCA_038204785.1 Erysipelotrichales bacterium | reverse complement strand
AAATTACGTTTGGTTGTCTTGTGCTGCGCAGAATCTGAAAAAGATGGCCTTATTGACTCACGAAGCTTCTTTACGTCCTTTACTCGTATCCATTAAAAACCAATTATTCTCTCTCCAACAGCGGTTTCGCTGTTTTTTTATCCCCAAAAGAAAAGCACATCTTTTTAAAGGTGTACTTGTCATCAGCCTGAAGAGTTACTTTAGTAATTCTTGGCTTCTTTATTTTCGTTCTTTTATTTCGGTTCTTTTATTTCCGTAAATTGCAACGGGAAGTCGTCCACTTTTTTTAAATAAAGGAATCTGAGGTTAATTAAGTCAATTGAAGTTGATTAAAATGGATTAAGATGACTTCTGTAGGAGTTTGATAATTAAGAATCTTGCGTGGTAGATGATTCATCCAATTCGTGATCTGTTTGATCTGATCGCTTGAATAGTTTTTTAGTGATTTTCCTTTAGGAATGAAACGTCTCAGGATACCATTGTGTTTTTCATTCGTTCCTCTTTCCCAGGAAGAGTATGGATGCGCGAAGTAAACGGAACTCATTCCATGAAGTGCTTCTGCTAAACTAGCGAACTCAGAACCATTGTCGGCCGTAATGGATTTGAATAACATAGGGAAGTGCGGATTTCCATTCGATAAACTTTCCATCGTTTCCTTCACGGCAGCTTCGTTCTTACCGGTTAATTTGATTATAATCTGGTAACGTGTCAATCGTTCCGTCAGCGTTAATACGACGGGTTCGCCTTTGGTTTTCCTCCCAACGACCGTATCAATCTCCCAGTGTCCAAAGGTTACCCGATCATTAATCTCCTGGGGTCGCTCGTCAATCGACTGTCCTAAGATGCGTTTACGCTCACGATCACGCTTTGGCTTCGTATTTCGTTGAAGTTTGAGCCATAGATCCATATTGGTTAGGCTCATTAAGCCTTCGTCGATATAACGATACAGGGTTTTAGCGCAAACTCGTTCATGAGATTCATAAGTGCCCAGTTCAATCGCTCGGCCTACCACAATATCAGGCGACCACTTCTCCTCTTGAATCTTCTGTTTCGCATACTGGATGAATCTTCCAACGTTAAGCAGCTTATATCTTGGTTTACTCGCTTCACGGTGCTTCTCGTAGATGATCTCCCCGGTTTCTGCATAGTAAGCTTCTAAGAAAAGTGTTTTCCCATTAATGAGTTTCTTCTGAACAGTGGTCCCTCGCTTAACTTCATCGTTGATCGTACTGTGACTTCGTCCTAATTCCTTGGCAATATACCGGTTGGATTTATCAAGGCGTTTCCAAGTCTGAATTTCTATCCGTCCTGTTAAGGTTAGGTGTTGTCCTTTTACTGGACTCATTGTATCATTGAGGTGCATCATTCATGGTTCCTTTCTCATGTGTTTCGCAACTCAATGATACTCGGATTCCGTGCGTGGTGCTTTTTATTTTATTTAGGTGGACGACTTCATATTACAATTAGCCGTTCTTTTATTTCATGTTTGAACAGTGTATATTATTGTTGAAGAGATGTTTTAACCTTTGGGACAATAATGATCCCGTAAAAACCAATACGTCTTAGAACGTTTCTACGGTTCATCTCTTCATCAGAATAAAACGGACTAAGAAACCATGATGGACTCTTAGTCTTTTTTTTAAACGTTCCTTAAAAAAAAGTAACTTACATTTATATGGGTTTGAATGAAACTGTAATGGAGTGAAAAGCAGTTCATGACTGCCACTATTCCTAATAAAAAAATAGAAAAAATTAAGAAAATAGGCAGGAAAAAAATTAAGTCAACGATTCGAATTCCAATATCACAAAGAAAGCCAAACAAGCTTGCTCAAGATTCATGGCATTGCCTAGTAGCAAATATGCTATAATTTATATTAGATAAAATCTGCAAAAAAATACGTGAAAGTTAAGGTGGATGCAATGAAATTATATGCAGGAAAGACATATTGGAATACGACACGATTACCTCTGTTTAACTTTGAAAAATTGAGTTGTAATATAAATGCAAATATCCTTATTGTTGGTGCTGGAATGTCAGGCTCTTTGTGTGCTTATATTTTATCTTTAAATGGAGTTAAGGTAACAGTTGTTGAAAGAGATAGAGTAGGTTTTGGAAGTAGTTCTGCTAATACAGGTTTGCTACAATATAGCAGTGATAAAAGAATAAGTGAGTTAGTTGCAGATATTGGTGAAGAAAAAGCAGTATTATTTTATAAAATGTGTCTGGAAGCAATGGACAACCTTACTAGTATAATTGGGAAATTAGATGGAGAAACAGAGTATAGGTTAAGAGATAGCATTAATTATGCCTCAAAGAAAAAAGATAAAAAGGAACTTTTAGAAGACTTTAAATATCTTAAAAAAAATAATTTTCCTGTTGAATATTTAAGAGATCGTCAGTTAATGGATGAATACAATATTAATAAAACAGCTGCGCTTAAGACCTGGCATGATGCAGAAGTTAATCCGTTTAAGTTGATTCAAGAATTGACAAAGAAAAACATTGAACAAGGTGTTAAATATTTTGAAGAAACGGAAATAGATCTTGATAGAATATTGGAAAAGAAAGTATTTACAATAGATGGCTGTACCATTAATTTTAACAGCATAATTTTAACTACAGGTTATGCACATATATATCCTATAATAGAAAATAAATGCACTCGATATAGAACCTATGCTTTCTGCTCGTCGCCTATCAGAGACTTCACTTGGAAAGATAAAGCGATGATTTGGGAGACTCATATTCCATATATCTATTTTAGGGGGACAAATGATAATAGAATTATTGCTGGAGGGTTAGATGAAGAAATTAATGAAGTTGAGAAGAATGAAAAAAAGATAATGAGAAAAGCAAAATTATTGATTAAACAGATTAACAAAATATTTCCTAACTTACAGATAGATATAGATTATTTTTGGAGTGCTTTATTTTATGGCTCCAAGGATGGTTTGCCATTCATAGGTAGAGATCCGATTAATAAAAATATGTATTATTTGCTTGGATATGAAGGCAATGGCACTTGCTATTCTGTTGCCGGTGCTTTTATATTGAACGATTTGATAAATGGTAAAGAAAATATTTATGAAGAAATTTTAAGAGTGAATAGGTAGGTTTATATAAAGGGCGGATTGTAAATAGAGAATGTGAATTTTTTAAAGAAAAAAAACAGCATCAAACAACTAGGTTTGTTGAGATCAATATTCAAATATTTTCGAATATTTTGGGTAACACTCCGATAAAACGATATAGATTTTTAATCCGAAATGCATGATGTTAAAGAAGTCAGATAAATAACCGCTGTGTATTAATGGTAATTCGAGGTGAATTGACCCCACATACCAAACAGATTGAGAGAATTGAGCCGGTCACAATTTCATTGAATTGAATGAAATTAACGATTTACGGTAGAGTTTTTACTCTTTAAAGGAAGTAGGTTACGTTATGCAGAATGTGATGTCTATATTTCTCATGTGTATCTCATTTGCTTTGATCATTATTCTCCAACTTCTCTCAATTCACTATTCACTAATCAAGACACCAATCATTCAGGTTATAACCTGTTAAGATACATATTATATTTCTTCTGAGTCACCTCCATATAGATAATAAAATCTGAGAATTAAGTATAAACACCACGAGGCAACAAATAACTGATATAATAGTTATAGATGATATCGTGCTAGTAATATCAAAAGGCACTACATCGTTAAATCATATGTTCGGGTTACCCGCCAAACTATTATCTTAGGATAGTCTTTTTTTGTTTCTAAATTCAACTATTAACTAGATTTTAACGATCTCAATTTCACATTATACTGCGACATATATATGTCATCCTTGGAGGAACGCACTTGAATTTACTTTATCTGAAATACGTTGCAGCCGTTATTGCTGTAGTAGGTCTACTTGCTTTGGTTTGGTTTTTCTTGCACAGAGCCCGAAAAACACGCAACACGGATATACGCGATGCTCTTTTAACGGTCGAAGAACTCGAAAATCATGCTAAGCAGATCGCTTTGGAACATGATGTATCGACGACGAGTTCAACCCTATTAAGTTTCCCTGTACCGCGGATGAATGATAATTACAGTCTTATTCTCGCTGTTTATAAAAGTTTGAATGATGATATCACCAAAAAACGAAGTGTTCCTGCCGCCGCTGAATGGCTGTTGGATAATTTTTATGTCATCGAGGAGCAAGTTAAAAGTATTCGTCAAGATCTTAAAAAAGATGAATATCAGCGTCTTCCGGTTCTGAAGAGCGGACCGTTAAAAGGGTATACACGAGTATTTGCGATCGCAATAGAATTAGTCGCTCACAGTGATGGACAAGTGGAAGAAGAAACACTACTCAAATATCTGAATGCTTACCAAACACACAGTATTTTGTTTGATCGAGAAATATGGGCGATTCCGACAATGATACGATTAGCCTTGATTGAAAATATCCGTAATATCTCGCAGAATATCAAAACCACACGTACACAATGGCGATTAGCAGATGAGATCGTCGATGAATTATGGATGAGTGAGACTGAACAAACCGAAAAGATGTTGAGTGTATTAGCTGAACAGCTTAACAACATGAATGAAGAAAACCCTTCATATATTGAGCATTTATTTTATCGACTTAGAAGATCCGGTAAGAGTTACATAAGTGTTTTGCGCTTTATCGATGAAGCTCTCGACAAATTCGGTACTACTACCGAAGCAATCGCTCAGAAAGAACATAACGTTCAAGCGGTAAGTACAGTATCCATCGGGAATTGTGTCATGAGTCTTAAATACTTATCAACCCATAACTGGACGGATCTGTTTGAATCAGCCAGTTATGTTGAGCAGATCTTAATGAATGATCCAGATATGACCTATCCGCGAATGGATGTAAATTCACGTAATTACTATCGTATTCAAATTGAGAAATTAGCTAAGATGTATGGCGTTTCCGAACTTCATATTGCCCGTGAAGCCATTGCCTTAGCAGAGATTGGAAATCAACTACCGATGGATGCCGAACTAAAACTGCAACGGTCGCATGTCGGATATTATCTGATTGGAAACGGATTGGGTCAACTTGAAAGCAGACAAAAGGGTGCGATCAAGAAAAAGACAAAATTTTATCGGATTTTGACCGAAAAGCCAGGCAATAATTACATCATTTCGATCACAACTATAACGCTTCTTTTATTATCGATAGCGATCATCTATGCCGATTTGCAAAATTCCACAGTAAATCTGCTGATCTTGATTTTAGTTGGATTAGTCGTTCTTATTCCATCGACGGAGATGGCAATCGCATTTGTCAATTGGATCGTATGTAAGATCCAAAAACCAACCGTTTTTACCAGACTTGAATTGAAACAAGGAATTCCCGATGATCTTCGAACGATCGTAGTCATTCCAGCGATCATCACCAGTGAACTGAGAGTCAAAGAACTTATTGAGACTTTAGAGAATCACTATATCTCCAACAGCGATAAAAATCTTTTCTTTGCGCTGATCGGCGCGTTTAAGGATTTCGGCGAAGTAGACGCTGCTGATGATGAGAATATTCTTCGCGCAACCTTTGAAGGAATCAAAGAACTGAATCATAAATACGCACGAGACGGTAAAGACATCTTCTACTTTTATCATCGTATCCGTAAATTCAATGAAAGTGACGGAAACTGGACGGGTTGGGAGAGAAAACGCGGAGCTTTACTTGAATTTAATGATATTCTCTTAGGGAGAAGTGATACAAGTTTCTCCTTTTATTCGAATATAATTTTACCAGCCGACAATATCAAATATGTCATTACCTTGGATGCGGATACTGTTCTTCCGATGGGTATGGCAAAAAAGATGATCGGAACCATGGCGCATCCGTTGAATGTTCCGGTCATAGATCCAGAAAAAGGGATCGTCACACAAGGTCATGGGCTTATGCAACCTCGTGTTTCCTTTGATATCGATAGTTCTAACCAATCTGTTTTTTCACGCATCTATACCGGTCAAGAAGGAATCGATCCCTATGCCAGTGCGATCTCGGATGTTTATCAAGATCTGTTCGGTGAAGGAATTTTTACCGGTAAAGGAATATATGACCTTCAGGTATTTCAATCTGTATTGAAAGATGCGATTCCAATCAATGCGGTACTCAGTCATGATCTATTGGAAGGATCTTATGTTCGGGCAGCGCTGGTAAGTGATCTTGAACTGGTGGATTCATATCCATCCAAATATAATTCATTCACAGCCAGAATGTATCGCTGGATACGCGGTGACTGGCAACTTCTGCCGTGGTTGGGAAAACACCCGTACAATCGTAACAACGAACGTACCAAGAACTCGCTCTCTCATCTTTCGGTATGGAAGATCATTGATAATCTTCGAAGAAGTTTGGTTTCTCCGGCGATTATGTTGTTGATCTTTATGGGATTCACGATCCTTCCGGGTGCGGGTCTATTTTGGGCTGTCTTTGGATTGATGACATTATCATTACCTTTCTTGATGGCATTATTTGATCAATTGATGGCAGGTAAACTGTTTCCTGATAAAGTGAAACGTCATATTTCTGGGTTTTTCGGCCTCAAAGCTTCATTATCCCAATTATTGTTGCGTATCGCTTTTATATCCTATCAATCGAATCTAGCTGTAAGTGCTATTATCGTCACTTTGATCCGTGTCCTTATCACCAAGAAAAACATGCTTGAATGGGTCACTTCGGCTGATGCGGAAAAAGGTCAAGACAACTCGTTAGTGAGTTATCTTTCTGCGATGGGATTCAGTTCACTGAGCGGCATTATCTTAGTAGGACTTACCTGGTGGTTGAAACCTGATTCACTTTATTTAAGTGTTTTACTTCTCTTGATTTGGGCAGCAGCTCCGCTGATTGCCTATAATATCAGTAAAGATGATGTTCATATCGAGAAAATGATCTCAGGCGATGACCTTTTGGAATTGCATAAAACAGCACGTAAGACTTGGCGTTATTTCGAAGAGTTTACCAATTCAAAAAACAATTATCTGACTCCTGATAACTATCAGGAAGATCCGCCGCGCGGGATCGCATTCAGAACATCACCAACGGATATTGGACTGGGTTTGATGGCAATTCTTTCAGCGCGTGATTTCGGCTATATCAGTACAATCGAGATGATCGACGATTTGGCCAAGTCAGTTACAACCATCGAATCTTTGGAGAAGTGGGAAGGTCATTTATATAATTGGTACGATACACGCACCTTAAAACCGCTAAGTCCGATCTACGTATCAACGGTCGATAACGGAAATTACGTTTGTTATTTGATTACGCTCGTTCAAGGATTGAATGTTTATCTTGCAAAACCACTCATTGATCCTGTATATGCAGAAGGTATCAAGGATACACTGTTAAACGGACTAAAAGAGTTTGATCAATTACCCTCAGAGTTTGCGTGTTTCAATACCGTCAGATCGTTTGAAGAGTTAGATCTATTCCAATGGGATAAAGCGCTGAATGAATTCGTAGAAGGACCCGTCATCGCTTCCATCAGTAAACAACCGTGGCGGTTTAAACTAGATTGTTCAGTCCGTAATTTCATAGAAGAGTTGCATATCTACGCGCCTTGGATCAATTTGATCAATCATCTTCCGGAAGAATTGCGCAATGAGCGTACGACAGATCATTTGGATAAACTGATCAAGCTGTTAAGCATCAATATAGCGTTAAAAAATACAAATGCTTTCTATCAATTAATAGCTGATCAGATCGCTCAATTGACGTTATTGATCGATACCAATAATCTAGCGATCGTTAGTTGGCTGAATGATCTCAAGTTAGCAGTCATCAGCTCAAACGTTGCGGTCGATGAATTTAAAGGGTATTCCCAACAATTAGTTGAGCGTATCGAGAAGCTTTCCTGGGAAACGAAATTCGTCGGTCTTTATGATGAACGTAAACAACTATTTTCGATCGGTTATAATGTGACCGACCAAAAACTAACAAATTCTTACTATGATTTATTGGCTTCTGAATCCCGTCAGACCAGTTATATTGCGATCGCAAGAGGTGAGATCCTGCCTAAACATTGGTTTATGTTAGGACGATCACTGACGGTTATCGATCGCTATAAAGGCTTGGTATCGTGGAGTGGAACCATGTTTGAGTATATGATGCCGCTCTTATTAATGAAGAGTTATCGCAATACATTATTGGATGAGACCTACTCATTTGTGATTAAGAGTCAGATGAAATATGGGAAACAACGAGGGATGCCCTGGGGAACTTCCGAATCGGGATTCAACTCACTCGATATCCATATGGATTATCAATATAAAGCAATCGGTGTACCATGGTTGGGTCTGAAACGCGGATTGATCGAAGATGCGGTCAGTGCTCCTTATGCGACTTTTTTAGCCTTGATGGTGACTCCTTTTGAAGCCATGGAGAATATTAAAGTTCTGAAATCAGAAGGATTGGAAGGGGCTTACGGTTATTATGAAGCAGCAGATTATACACCTGAACGGTTGGGATTTGAGACAAAACGAGTGATCATCAAGAGTTATATGGCTCATCATCAAGGGATGAGTTTGATGGCCATGAACAATACATTGAATGATCATCTGATGCAGAAACGATTCCATGCCGATCCATATGTTAAGGCAGCACGATTGTTACTTCAGGAAAAAGTTCCGCTGAATGTTGTGTTTACCAAAGAAACAAAAGAAAAGATTATCCCGCTTAAAGAATCTGTCTTCCAAGAGAAAGGTTCATTCAGAAAATTCAATGAACCGGATCTTACACTCCCAAATGTTCACATCCTTTCAAATGGATATTATTCAGTCATGTTGACAGACAAAGGTACGGGCTACAGTAAAGATAAAATGGCAGCGATCACACGATATCGTGAAGATTCCGTGCTTGATCATTTCGGGATGTTCTTTTATATCAGAAATACAGCTTCTACAAACGTGTGGTCTTCAGCCTATGCTCCATTGAATATTTTACCTAAGAATTATGAGGTTCTCTTCACACCCGATAAAGTTGCGTATAAACGTACAGACGATATGATTGAAACAACTACCGAGATCGTTGTCGCATCAGGTGACCATGCGGAAGTCAGAAGAATCAAACTAAAAAATTTGGGTACTGAAGCTGTAGATTTAGAAGTGACCAGTTATTTTGAAGTCGTCCTGGCCGCTCAGAATGTGGATCTGGCACATCCGGCTTTCAGTAACCTGTTCGTGGAAACCGAATTCGATGCGAAACATCGCTCATTGATTGCGAACCGTCGTCCGCGATCGGATTCGGATAATCGTTTGTGGATAGCGAATACATTGATCAGTGAGAATCAGCAGAGTGGTGATATGCAAGTTGAGACCGATAGAATGGCCTTTATCGGTCGTGATCATTCGCTAACTGATCCACAGGTGATCACGCAAAATAAACCACTAAGTGGCAGTGTGGGTCCTGTGTTGGATCCAATCTTCAGTATGCGTTCCGGGGTTCATATCGAACCGGGGAAATCAACTCAACTTTATTATGTAACTACGTTGGCAGAGAACCGCGAAGCATTGATTGATCTTGTTGATAAATATTCAAACATCGAGACCTGTGAAGCTACATTCTGGCTCGCATTGACACGCAGTCAAGTAGAAACCAACTATCTAAATATCAAACCGGCGGATATGCAGCTTTATCAAGAAATGATTAGCAGTATTCTCTATATCAGTCCGTTAAGACGTCATGTTGAAAATGCGATCCGTAGTAACACGAAAGGGCAGCCGGATCTGTGGCCATATGCGATTTCCGGTGATAAACCAATCGTTTTAGTCACCCTGAATAAAGAGGAAGAAGTTCCGATTCTATTTGAAGTACTGAAAGCGCATGACTACTGGCGTTTAAAAGACTTACAAGTCGACTTGGTCATCGTCACAAATGAAGAGAACAGTTATACGAACCCACTTACCACATTGATCAAGGATATCGTCGAATCAAGACAAACACATGATGTGATGAATCGGCAGAAAGATGTCTTTATTCTGAATACAAACACAATGTTGAAAGGTGATATGACCCTGCTATATGCAGTTTCCAGAATGGTATTCAAGGGAAATCTAGGTACGATGGAAGAACAAATGATGATTTCAGCACCTAAGATCCATGATAAATTATTGAAACAACCGGAGGGAGAACGTTTGATTCCGTATTTGACGGAAACCCCAACGAGTGATGAAAGTGACTTATTATTCTATAATGGACTTGGTGGATTCGCTAAAGATGGAACTAATTATGAGATTCATCTCGAAGACGATAAAACAACACCGGCTCCGTGGGCCAATGTGATCGCGAATCCGAATTTCGGATTCTTAGTTATCGAATCAGGCAGTGGTTACACATGGAGCACCAACAGTCGAGAGTTCAAAATTTCACCGTGGTCAAATGATCAAGTCAGTGATATGCCGGGTGAAGTCGTTTATTTGAGTGACGAATCAGGGTTGACTTGGTCGATCACGCCACTACCGATCCGTGAATCTGATCCGTATAAAATCAAACATGGATTTGGTTACTCTGAATTCAGCCATACCAGTCATTCGATCGCGCAAAGTATGATTCAATTCGTTCCGATCGATGAACCCCTTAAATTGAGTATTGTGACACTAAAGAATCTATCAGACAGTCCGCGCACGATCCATTGTACCTACTATATGAGTCCGGTATTGGGTGTGAATCCAAGTGATACTGCGATGCATATTGTTACAGCTCAAAATGAGTTTGGAACGTTAACGGTATTGAATCCATACAATACGGATTTTCCAGGTAAAACCGTATTCATGGATGTTTCGATCAAAGATCGTACAGTGACCGGTGACAAGCGAGAATTCTTCGGTAAAGGTAATATGAGTGTACCGGAAAGTCTTCGTTATCAACGTTTGTCTAACACAACAGGTGCAGGATTCGATCCTTGTGCAGCAATCCAGGTTGAAATCAAACTGGATGCGCATCAAAGTAAGGAATTTACTTTCTTACTTGGTGCTTGTGACGATACGCAAACAATCGTAGAGATTTGTGCTAAATATCAAGATCAGTTACAAGTTAGAAATTCACTGGATGAAGTTACTTCATTTTGGCATCGGAAACTAACAACGATACAGGTAAAAACACCAGATGAATCGATGAATATTATGTTGAACGGCTGGTTGATGTATCAAGTGATCGCATGTCGCTTATGGGCAAGATCTGCCTTTTATCAGTCAGGCGGAGCTTTCGGATTCCGTGATCAATTACAGGATTCACTCGCAATCGCCAGTGTATGGCCGGAAATCACGCGCCAACAATTATTGAAACATGCAGCCCATCAGTTTATCGAAGGGGATGTGATGCATTGGTGGCATGAACCGCAAGGCAAAGGAACCCGTACACGGATCAGTGATGATCTGTTGTGGCTTCCATATGTAACCTCAGAATACATCAGAATTACGGGTGACACTGACATATTGAATGTTCAAGTCCCGTTTGTAAGTACTGAAACACTAAGTGAGTTTGAAGATGAGCGCTATTGTAAACCATCGGTAAGTGAAGAAACAGCCTCACTTTATGAGCATTGTGTTCGTGCGATTGAACATTCGATGAAGTTCGGTGTCCATGGATTACCACTGATTGGTACCGGTGACTGGAATGATGGTATGAATACAGTCGGTAATAAAGGAAAAGGTGAAAGTATCTGGCTGGCATGGTTTATGAGTGATACATTGAATAAATTCGCTGCTGAGTGTTGTACAGATTCCAATCAAGCAACGAAATATAGCGAGTTCTCGCAACAGATCACATCTGATATCGAAAAGAACGGATGGGATGGAAACTGGTATAAGAGAGCGTATTTCGATGATGGTAAAGCACTTGGATCCGCTAATAACCGTGAATGTAAGATCGACTCACTCTCACAGACATGGGCTGTCCTTGCCGGTACGGGAAATCTTGACCGCGCGAAACGAGCCATGAAATCCATGGAAGATTATTTGATAATCAGAGATAAAGGATTGATTAAACTTCTTACTCCGCCATTTAACGAAGGCGAGTTCGAACCTGGTTATATTAAGGGTTACTTACCGGGCGTTCGTGAAAACGGAGGTCAATACACACATGCGGCTGCTTGGGTCATCAGTGCCTTTGCGCTACTGGGTGAAGGTGATAAGGCCTGGGAAATGTTTGAGTTGATTAATCCAATCAATCATACAAGGAATATTCGTGAATACTCAGTCTATCGAGCAGAACCCTACGTTATGGCAGCGGATGTTTATAGTGAATACCCGCATGTTGGACGAGGTGGATGGTCTTGGTATACAGGATCTGCCGGTTGGATATATCGTGCCGGTATCGAGAGTATTTTGGGATTCTCTAAAAACGGCTCAGAACTAACATTGACTCCATGTATACCAAAAAATTGGAAAGAATTTAACTTGACCTACCGTTATTTGACGACCTTATACGAGATTCGAGTACTTAATCCGGAGACAATCAATCAAGGCGATATCTCAATCACCTTGGATGGTGTAGTGAGCCAAACGCAGACCATCACACTGATCGACGACAAGAATGTACATCAAATCGAAATCACGATGAGTTCAGTTCAATCTGATTCCATCGTTGAACTTGAAAAGAAGTAGAATGAATCGATCAATTTCATCGGAGTAGTAATAATTCCATCAATTAGTTGTTAAACGCACGTGTAAAACGTGCGTTTTCATTGCATATTGATTCACAAATAAATATAATTTAACTATAAGAAGTTAGCAGGGGGAATAGCTATGACACACACTCTTTTATATGCACAACAATTACCGCCACAACAGCTTTATCAAGCTTTTTTAATGGGGGCTGAAGAAGTCATTAAGCAGCGTCAGGAATTAAATCGAATCAATGTATTTCCGGTAGCTGACGGGGATACAGGTACTAATATGGCGGTGACGATGGAAAACATACTTACTCATTCTCACCTGTATCCATCATCTAAAGAAACATTGAAGTCCATCAGTGATGCAGCCACCATTGGATCGCGTGGTAATTCGGGGGCTATTTTAGCGCAGTTTATCATCGGATTCACTCAATATTTCGAAAATGAAAACATCAGTGAAACAGATTTTGTGGCAGCCCTTCAACAAGCTGTCAGTTTTGTCTACAAAGCATTGGCTGTACCGGTCGAAGGGACAATGATCACTGTTATGCGGATCTGGGCGCAAGAAGTAGAATTTTTGTATAACGAAACACATGACTTCAAAAGTTCAGTCCAGAATTCGCGCGTTAAAGCACATCAAGCCTTATTGGATACACCTAAATTATTGGAAGTTCTGCGAATTCATCAAGTCCTAGATAGCGGAGCCAAAGGATTCTTCCATTTTATCGAAGGATTTATCAGGGGCTTGTTTCATGAGAATTTAGAAGAGCTGGAGATCTCAGATGAAAGTAATGAAGTAATTCTTGATATCACGCATTCACATGACAATCTGGACAATCGCTACTGTACCGAAGTCGTGATCGGTGATGTTAAAAAAGATATAAGCGGACTACGGGATAAGCTCACAGAATTTGGTGATTCATTGCTTTTTATCCAAAATGGAAACAAAATCAAGATCCATATCCATACGCAACAGCCTGCTGTGGTCGTTGCTGAACTTCGTCACTTCGGACGAGTGCTATTTCAAAAAGTCGATGATATGGTGCGTCAGAATCAAACGCTTTATCTGCGTAAACATGAAATTGCTTTATTGACGGATTCGATTGCTGATCTTAATCAGAGTTGGATGGATGAAAATCAAGTCCATGTCTTGCCGATGACCATCATTTTTGACCAAAGCAGTTATATAGATCGGATCACCATGAATGCAGAACGCTTCTATCAAGAAGTTGATCAACTTTCAGAGTATCCATCTTCATCGCAACCGAATGAAAAACAATTGATCGATAAGTATACAGATTTATTAAAAAACTATCAGAAAATCTTATTTGTTTGTGTTTCGTCGCAAATGAGCGGAACCTATAGTGCTGCATTGAGTGCAGCCCGCAAAATGGATCCGGAAGGTGAACGAATCGTCGTTTTGGATTCTAAAGTCAATTCAGCAGCTGAAGGTTTACTGGTCATGGAAGCAGCAGAGTTGATCAATAAGAATCTTACATTACCTGAGATTATCGCTCAACTCAAAGATCCAGAAAAGCTCACGAAAATCTATGTAAGTGTTTCAACACTCAAATACATGGTTAAAATGGGAAGGATCTCACCGGTTCTCGGTCGGGTAGCGAAAAGGATCAATATGAAACCCATCGTTACGATTGACGAGAACGGAAAAGGGATCACCATGGATAAAGCATTCAGCAAGAAACAGACGGAAAAACATATTATTAATCACATTAAAAAAATAATGAATACACACAACATCGACGCTTATTCGATCGTTCACGGTGATGATTTGGAAAGAGCGATGCGTTTTGCGGAAGTATTTACGCAGTTGATTGGTAAACCTCCTGTGATGATACAGGAAGTCTCAGCAATCGTAGCTATGAGTGCCGGTCCGAAGACGATTGCGATCGCTTGTCGTGCCACCCAGAAAGAGGTTCTTGTATGAATACATATTTGATTGCTGCGCTCGTTATCTTTGTTTACTTCACAATCTTTTTCATCGTTGCTCAACTCATTCATAATAATTCCATTGTCGACATTGGATGGGGCAGCGGTTTCGTCGTAAGTGCCTGGGTGACAGCCCTAATCAAAGGCGTAAATTCTCCGATTATTTGGTGGGTACTAGGTTTACTCAGTTTTTGGGGATTGCGTCTTTCTTACTACATCTTGATTCGCAACATGGGTAAAGAAGAAGATTTTCGTTATCAAAACATGCGTAAACGCTGGGGAACTTCATTTCCGACAGTAAAAGCATTTCTTAATGTATTTCTAATGCAAGGAGTGCTCATGTATATCGTTAGTTTACCTATCATTGCGTTCATTGACACACCCAAAAATAACGTTAACTTGATTACGATTCTCACCATCATTCTCTGGTTGATCGGTGCGTATTTTGAAGTGGTTGGAGATGCTCAACTGAAACGGTTCAAAGCTGATCCTGCACATAAAGGTAAACTAATGATGGAAGGTTTGTGGCGTTTCACACGTCATCCAAATTATTTTGGGGAAGCACTGATGTGGTGGTCACTGACAATTTTGATCATATCGGTCAATCCGATGTTAGTTTGGACGCTGGTCAGTCCCTTGCTTATGAACTTATTACTTGTGTATGTGTCAGGCGTACCGTTGTTAGAGAAGAAATATGCGGATCGAGCTGATTTTCAAGCCTACGCAAAAAGAACCAATAAATTTATTCCTTGGTTCGAAAGGAAACAATCATGAAAACAGGAAGAAATCTAGCACTTCTCGGTGCACTGATCATGGTACTGATGATCATTTACAGTCTATCAACCAATACATTTACAACTGATGGAAGTATCTTGTTGTCAATGGCATGGGGTCAAATGAGCATGGTCGATTTGTATATCGGATTTCTGGCTGTTTTTGGTTGGATTTGTTATCGTGAAAAAGAAACCCTCACTCGGGTCATCTGGTTTATTTTACTAATGACCACAGGAAGTCTGGCAACTTGTTTATATATCGCTAAAGCTTTTAATGAAAGCAACGACAAGACCGAATTTTTCTTCGGTCGGAAATAGGAAAAACAATGGCACTTATCTACTTTGGTTTATCTTTTGTAGTATTTATGATATTGGATGGACTATGGCTGGTCGTCATTTCGAGAAAATTTTATGATGATCAACTAGGTTATCTACGTAGTAAAAAAGTCAATTTTATTGCCGCTCTTGTTTTTTATCTGATTTTCATTGTCGGCTGTGTCTATTTTGTTTTATTACCCAATCAAGATAAGACGTGGATTTCGGTATTTACATCCGGTGCACTCTTCGGACTGGTTACCTACGCAACCTATGATCTAACAAATCTGGCTACGCTGCGTGATTGGCCGTTAAAAGTAACCCTTATCGATTTAACTTGGGGAACAGTTGCGACTGCATCTGCCTGTACTTTAGCATGGTTGATAGCATCGTGGTTATAACGAAAGGAACAAGTTTATGCAAGAAATGTTTGATCAATTTCTAGTCGCTTTTCGTAATTCAGACAAACAACAATGTGTTTCTCTCGCCATGAAGTGGCTCCAAGATCGACGTATCGATTCGATTTCGCTATATGAGAAGATTTTATCACCGGCACTTGCCACAATTGAGTGCGATGAAGCAGCCAAAGAACAGAGCATCTGGAAAGAACATATCAAAACAGCAATCATTCGAACGATCGTTGAATGCTCATATCCATATGTCCTTGATGAGAAAACAGTTGAATTTGGAACCGAGTGGAAAGGTAAAGTAGCAGTTTTCTGCCCTGACGGCGAATATCATGAATTGGGTGCCAGAATGGTCAGTGACTTTTTTACACGTCTCGGTTATCAAAGCAGTTTTGTTGGAAAGAGTACACCGAAAGAAGAGATACTTAATCTGGTCAGATCGCTACAACCTGATTGTTTAGCCATGAGCGTTACCAATGTTTACAACCTGGTGGCCGCTAAAAAAACCATCGATTACTTAAAAAAACAGGGTGTCGAACTTCCGGTTTATATTGGAGGGGCTGCATTAACGCACAATGATGATGCATTTCAGAATGAATCGGGACTTATTTTGATTCAAACATTCAGTCAGTTGAAACTGGCTTTAAAGGGGAGTGATTAAGATGCGATTATCGTTTAAAATTGCTTTACGGTTTTTACGTAATAACTTAGGACAGACATTTCTGATTTTAACCGGAATCGCTGTGGGTGTATCTGTACAAATCTTTATTGGATTGTTGATCCAAGGCTTACAACAATCGTTGGTTGATAAAACGATAGGTAGTTCACCACAGATCACCATCACAGCGCTCAACAAGCAATCAACCTTTATGGATTGGGAAAAGGATATGGCGCTACTCGATGGTAATGGCGCATTGACTTTTATCAGTGCCAGTGCAGACGGTGCTGCATTTGCTTATAATAATACCGAAAGTCAGTCGGTTGTCTTCAGAGGCATGCAACTGACCAGTGCTGATGGTATCTATAACTTTACAGATCGTCTTACGGAAGGGAAACTACCTACAGCTAAGTCAGAAGTGATGATTGGTAAAAACCTAAAAGAAGCACTAGGCGTTAAAATTGGGGATATGATTAGTGTTAAAACTCCTTCACTGAATTATATGGATGTTAAAATCGTCGGGATTCTGGACCTCAAAATAGCAGCTCTCAATGATAGTTGGATGATCAGTGATCTGAACACCTCGCAGACATTGTTTGGTTACGGTAATTCTGT
>JBBRCP010000034.1:0-17453 GCA_038204785.1 Erysipelotrichales bacterium | reverse complement strand
TTCGAACCGGCTATGTTTTATTCAGTTTCAAAGGATTCACCGTTTATAGTGATGCGATCTTTCAGACCTTATATATAACGGTACGGTTAGCACTCATGATCATGATTACGACCGTATTGACGGCTACCACAAAACCGCTTGATCTTACACTCGGAATCGAAGATTTACTATCTCCGTTCAAACGTTTCCATGTTCCTGCTCATGAGATTGCGATGATGATCTCAATTGCGCTCCGTTTCATACCCACGCTCATTGAAGAGACGGATCGTATTCTGAAGGCACAAGCCAGCCGTGGAGTTGATCTTAAAGAAGGTAAATTCAAAGAAAAGATCATGGCGATCCTGTCATTGATCGTACCTTTGTTTGTGTCGAGTTTTCAACGTGCTGAAGATTTAGCAGATGCCATGGAAGCACGCGGTTATGTTCCATCGCAAACGCGTACCCGTTATAAACAACTGAAAAGAACTTGGAAAGACACCGTTATGATTCTGATCACGTTGTCAGTGCTTGCGTTGATGTTCTTTCTGGCTTTCAGGTAATGCGATATAAAGTAAAAATGATGTATGACGGATCGAATTACTTTGGTTGGCAAGTCCAACCGCGCGAGGTATCGATCCAAGAAACCATCCAGGAAGTGTTGTCTCGGATGCATAACTATCCCATTGTGATCGTTGGGTCAGGACGCACGGATTCAGGTGTTCACGCATTAGGCCAGGTATTTCACTTTGACAGTGACATGAAATTAAGTTGCGAACAGTGGCGAAAATCAATGAACCGTCAATTTCCGAAAGACCTTTTTGTGCTTTCAGTCGAGATAATCGATTCGGAGTGGCATGCTCGTTTTGATGCGATCCGCAAGCGATATGAGTATCGCATCAATACCGGCCAGTATGACCCGTTTACGGTGCGTACAGTTCTTCAATTGGAAGGCCAACTTGATAGTGAGTGTATGCGCCAAGCGATGCAGATTTTTGTCGGTACGCATGATTTCACGTCATTCTGTACGAATCGCACCGAGATCACGATCGACCAAGTCCGTACCATCTATAATTTCGACTTATTTCAAGAAGGAGAACATCTGCGTTTCGTGATCGAAGGGGATGGATTTATGCGCTATATGGTGCGAATGCTGATCGGAGTTGTGATCGAAGCAGGTCAACATAAACTAACCTTAACCAGAATCACCGAGATGTTGGAAGCTAAAAGTAAAACCGTTAATAAACATGTCGCTAAGGCGTGTGGGCTTTATTTGGTGGATGTATTTTATAAGGAGGAGATTTCCTTATGATCGATACCAATTATCATACTCATACAAGGCGTTGCAACCATGCGGAAGGCAGCGATGAAGATTATGTCAAAGCGGCAATCGCCGCAGGGTTTAGCGAGATCGGATTTTCCGATCATTCACCTTGGCCGGCACATCCTTTTGAGACATCGTTTATCCGTATGAAGATCGCTCTTTTCCCGGATTACGTCAACAGTATCCGACAACTACAAAAGAAATATGAAAACGATATTTCAATCAAGATTGGATTAGAGTGTGAGTATTTTGAAGACCGTATGGAATGGTTGAAGAAATCGATTGATCACTATCAGCTTGATTATATAATCTTGGGCAACCACTTTCACAAGTTTGAGACCCATGACCGCTATTATGGCTTTTACCGTGATAAAAAAAACTTGCTTCTCGATTATCTGAGTGATACTGTTGCGGCGATGGATACAGGCTTATACAGTGCCTATGCGCATCCTGACATTTTTGTCAGATCACTGGACCATTGGAGTTTCGAAGCAGAAAAGATGTCGGAGATGTTACTGTTGAAAGCCCGTGATTCGGATGTGCCTGTCGAATATAATTTGGGGGGAGTCAGAAGCGGTAATTACGGTGGAATCGGTTATCCCTATCCGCGTTTCTGGGAGATGGTTAGTGAAATCGGTAATGAGGTCATCATCGGTATCGACGCCCATTCACCGATGGATTTTTATGATACCGAAACGATCAACGCAGCCGAAAAATACCTTCATTCATTAGGAATCAAACCGATTGCGAAACTACGCTTAAAAAAATAAGCCTGTCACGGCTTATCATTCATGGATATCACTACTAAATCGCACGTTGGTATTTCCCGAGAAATAAGATTTCCCACGCAGCGACTCATGAAGATCAATACGTAAGAACGGTAATGGATCCACATTTCTAAAACGCGGTAATTCTTGATTTACGATCAATCGGCATTTATGAAGATCATACAAGGGTTGTAGGGCTATTTCTTGAATAATGGCGGCTAGCCAACCTTCGCTATCAGGTAGTTCATCGATCAAGAGGATACTCCATCCATTCTTTATCAATTGATCTTGGAAATGAAGGTCGATGTGTCCAATCACGACAACACAAGGATAGGGCTCATCACAAAGCGGAAAATAAACATTTGCGTGCAGAATTGTTTCATCACAGGGAAGAAATATTTTTTCCATCGTTATCACCTATCGATAGTATATCACAGTCAAAAACAACAGCCAAACCAAAGCAGGCTGAACTGAAGTTTTCCTTGACACTTTGGGCAATGAGCTATATTATTGTATATGGCACTTTATGCCAAATGTAGCCCCGGAAACTACCTTTGGGTCGGAGGAATTGAATTATGCGCCAAACAACAATGGCAAAACCAAATGAAGTTGTTCGTCAATGGTATATCGTTGATGGAACAGGTCTAACACTGGGACGTTTATCTAGTGAAGTAGCGACAGTCTTACGTGGTAAGCACCGTCCTACATACACACCTAACGTCGACACAGGTGACTTCGTCATCATTATTAATGCTGACAAAATCGTAGTTACAGGTGACCAGACTAACAAAAAATTCTATTATGCTCACTCGCAGTTCGCTGGTGGAATGCGCAAGCGTTCAACACGTACAATGCGTGAACAGTATACAGTTGAATGGGTTGAAAAAGCCGTTCACGGTATGTTGCCTCACACACGCTTGGGAGATCGTCAACGTTTACATGTATTCGTGTATACAGGGGATAAGCACCCGCATGCAGCACAACAACCAGTTGAGCTGAAGATTAAAGGCTAGGAGGAACAGAAATGGCAGCAAAGAAAAAAGTAGTTGTGTGTTATATCGGCACAGGCAGTCGTAAGTCCTCCGTGGCCCGCGTGTTCTTAACTCCGGGTACAGGAGTTATAACCGTTAACGGAAAGACATTGGATGAATACTTGCCTTTGGAAACATTGCGCATGATCGTCCGTTCACCTTTTGAATTGACAGCAACCGTCGGTACGTTAGATGCAAAAATCAACGTTCAAGGGGGTGGCTATACAGGACAATCAGGTGCTATGCGTCATGGAATTTCAAGAGCCTTACTCGTCGCTTCTATCGAGTATCGCGCTAAACTGAAAGCCGCAGGTTTCCTTACACGTGATTCACGTGAAAAGGAACGTAAGAAATATGGCTTGAAGGGTGCACGTCGCGCTCCGCAGTTCTCGAAACGTTAATTTCGAAAAAGCTTACAGATTCATTTCTGTAAGCTTTTTTCTTGGTTTTTTTGTTGACAAGCTAATGACATAATGGTATATTAAATAGGCATTCGGTGCGAATTGGGCCTGTAGCTCAGGTGGTTAGATCGCGCCCCTGATAAGGGCGAGGTCGTTGGTTCGAGTCCATTCAGGCCCACCATCGAATTTAAATACAAGGGGTTTTAGCTCAGCTGGGAGAGCACCTGCCTTGCACGCAGGGGGTCATCGGTTCGATCCCGATAAGCTCCACCATTGTATTAGAACAGCCCGCGAAAGCGAGCTTTTTTTATGACTTGACGTGCAGGTGTTAAAAACGGATGAAAGACTTGTCTATACGTTACGAATGTTGTAAAATACAACTATTGCTTAATCAGGGTTTCATGAATATAGAATCAATCTATAGAAAGAGGTTCGCATATGACTCATCACTTACATCTTTTAAAAGGTAACCGTGTTTTTTACAAGCAGGTTCTTATTGTTGCGATTCCATTGATGTTGCAACAGCTTGTGACGAGTTCGGTCAATCTCTTGGATAATTTGATGGTGGGTCAGTTGGGGGATGCGGCGCTTAGCGGCGTTGCAGCTGTCAATCGTTTTTATATGATCGCGATGTTTGGAACGATGGGAATCTTGGCTGCTGCAGCGATCTTTATTGCTCAATACTATGGAGCTAAAAAAGAAAATCATATGCAAGAGTCGTTTCGCTATTCAATCTTGAGTGCTTACTTTGTAATGATACCGTTTTGTGTGTTGGGTCTTTCGTTTCCAAATCAAATATTGAGTTTCTTTTCGAAAAATCCTGATGTGATCCGTGAAGGATCTAACTATATGCGCTATGCTGCACTGACATTCCTTCCGATGGCCATGTCACTGGCTATCTCAAATGCCCTACGTTCTATCGGCCAGACCAAGATTCCTCTTTACACAAGCATTGTGGCTGTCCTGACGAATGCATTCTTTAATTACTGTTTCATTTTCGGTAATTTCGGATTCCCAAAATGGGGGGTTGCCGGAGCGGCAATTGCTACACTCATCGCTCGTATGCTTGAAATGTTCATACTGTTAGCGGTTCTCAGACTTCGTGATTATCCATTTAACACTAAAATCAGTGAACTTTTCCAAATTCCGAAACATTTGATTAAATCAATTACGGTAAAGGCTGCACCCTTAATGGTCAATGAAATTCTATGGTCTGCCGGGATGGCAACGTTATTCAAATTTTATGCAACCCGTGGGGATCAAGTTATCGCCGGTTTTTCGATCGCCGGGACGACAGCCGATCTTTTCTTTGTGTTGTTTGGAGGAATGGCAGCCGCAACGACTGTCCTTATTTCTCAACCATTGGGTGCCAATAAACTGGATGAAGCACGTCAGAACGGATATAGCCTGTTGGGATTTGCGGTTTTATTGTCAGTCTTCTTTGCGATCCTCATGTTTTTCTCTTCACTGGTTGTTCCCTATTTCTATAATGTATCGATCGAAGCCCGACATACAGCTTCAACTTTCCTTAAAATCATGTCTGTGATGTTTTGGATCTACATGGCCAATGCTGAATGTTATTTCATACTACGTGCGGGCGGTGATACCCGTTCTACACTGTTCATGGATTCAGTTTATATGTGGCTGGTCAATATTCCTGTGGTAGCTGGTTTCGCCTATTTAACCGGATTTAATGTATTCGTTTTATACATGGCAGGACAAGCAACCGACTTTCTGAAATTAGTGCTGGCGTTTACCTTGGTCCGTAAAGAAAAATGGGTGAATAACCTAACGAATATTCAGCATGATATAATTCCAGATCTCGAATAGTAAGATGAAAAGTGTACATATAATACTTGAAAAACCGAATCTTCTGTGTTATATTTTATAAGCACTCGCCTAAATAGCTCAGTAGGTAGAGCCACCGGCTGTTAACCGGTTGGTCACAGGTTCGAGTCCTGTTTTAGGCGCCATATTGGCCCGTTGGAGAAACGGTTAACTCTCATGCCTTTCACGCATGCATTCACGGGTTCGAATCCCGTACGGGTCACCAATGTAAAAAACTAGATGCTTAGGCATCTTTTTTTTATTTTTTGCGAGAAGTTTTGGAATAATCAGCTCAATATTTAACCCTCTACGAGGTATTTACTATACTTTAATACAAGTTATTATATTTTTCTAATGTGCCGATAGTGCCTTGAACAGACGTTAATAGTGAGCTCATTGAATCAAACTCAACACTGATTTCGCAAACATTTCCAGAGAGAAACAACACATCTTTAATGAAATAGAATAGATACAGAATATATTCCCTAATTTGCTATAATGTGAAAAGAAGCATATAGTTAACTTGTAACTGATAGATTGCTCAAAGAAAAATGCATAGAATCGGCATAATTTTTTGAAATAAAAGTTCTGTTCTTGTGAACAGTTCCATAACCGTGACAGTTCACGGTATGATATTCGAATAAAGGATATAAGCAAAATCACATAAGAAACAATTATTTTAGTTAATGAGACAAACAATATTGATATGTCATTTTTGTTTGCTTCATTTGATGATTGATTGCAGAGTGGGGAGCTTATCGTTTCGCGAATGACATTTAGATTTATGAATTAATGATGAAGTTTGGTTTCGGTAGAGTTTACAACAAAATTCGGTGAAATATCCGAATCGGAGGAAACCCTTTTATGAGGACGACAAGAAAATATCCGATCTTAGCTATTTCAATGGCAGCGTTGTTTGCGTTGATGATGTCAGCACCGACAAACATATCGGCAGCAACAACTTCAGTGAATATGGGAGATGCGTCGACTTATGCTGTTTTGGCTGAAGAGACGATTACAAATACAGGTACTTCAACGATCGGTGGAAGTGCCGGCGGCGATGTAGGTCTATATGCCGGAACCTCGATTACAGGTTTATCGTCATTGACGATCAATGGAACAGTCCATATGGCAGATGCTACAGCTAATTTGGCGAAGATTGCTTTATCAGCGGCGTATGATGATGCAGCCGGAAGAACTCCGGTAACAACGATTCCATCCGAACTTGGTGGATCAATATTAAAACCGGGTGTCTATGTTTCAGATTCCGGTGAGTTTCAGATAACAGGAACACTTACTTTAGATGGTGAAGGGAATAATGGATCCGTATTTATTTTTAAAGCAGGATCGACCTTAAAGACGGGTAATGGAAGTAATGTGAAATTGTTGAATGGTGCACGTGTATGTAATATTGTTTGGCAGGTTGGTAGTTCTGCAACTCTAGGATCTAATTCAAATTTCTCGGGACGCCTTCTTGCGTCTTCATCAATCACAGCTACGACCGGAGCCAACGTTCAGGGTCAGTTACTTGCGAAGACGGGTTCAGTTACTCTTGATACCAACAACATTCAAAATGTCGTTTGTACAAGTGCCGTTTCATCAAAGGGGACACTTCCTAATACAGCATCACCTTTATATACAGTAATGCTGATGGGTGCCTTTATGATCATAGCGGGTTTTGTAGCCCTCAGAATCAGAAAGAGACATGAATAAGCAGCACAATTATTTTACTAAAACTGCATTCATCAAAGTACTTGCGATAAGCAGTATGATCATTGGGCTTGTATGTATCGTTTGGTCGGCTTCTACACTTTGGGAAGAGACACATTATTCGATCGATCCAATACATCGAGACAGTAAACAGGTTGAGTTGGCGCTGATTAATGCTATGACAAAAGCCGGTAAAACATTTGCGCCGGGCTATAAAAAAGATAAGGTCAGCATCATTGAAGATTTTACCAAACATGTATCGACAGCTTCGAAAGTACTTTATGATTCCTATCCTGTCATTGGACAGCAGATCGGAACATTAAGTATTCCTGTGATCCATCGAATCGTACCGATTATTCAAGGTACGGCGACAGCCCAACTTAAAAAGGGAGCCGGACATTTTTTGGAGAGTGCACTTCCGGGTGAAATGAACAATACGGTCATTTCTGGTCATCGTGAGACAGCTTTTAGAGGTATCGGAGCGATGAAAATCGGTGATTTAGTCATAGCCGAGACATCGGCAGGTAAGTTTACTTATCAAGTTTCAGGGACGAAAATCGTTGATCAAAGCGATTTGTCGGTCATAGTACAAAGTGACACAGCAATCCTAACGTTGACGACTTGTTATCCATTTAATACACCTGGGTATTCGCCACAGCGTTTCATTGTGAGTGCATCACTGATTTCTACTATCCTATATTAAGTTAAGATACAGTCCTTACTCATTGGTTGAGTAGGGACTGTTTTATGAATAAGAGTGATAATGTGTCTTAATAATCGATGCTGGATTACGGATAATAAATGCGAAGTCAGCCATTGATTAAATCTTGCAATTTAGGTGTTTGTAGGATATAATCATAAGGCAAAGTCATGACTTGTTAGCTCAGTTGGTAGAGCAACTGACTCTTAATCAGTGGGTCCAGGGTTCGAATCCCTGACAGGTCACCATGATATGATGTAAGCACTCAACGAAGAGTGCTTTTTTTTGTAGTTAGAGATTTTTTGGATGTGATTATAAAAATGATGGAATGTATGGTCGTTGAGTTGACGATAATATAAACGAACAGAATTAATTAAAAGGAATTTGACTATTTATATGGCTGATAAGGAGCCATACAAAAGGTTTTTTTTATCAAATCAGCAAAAAAAGCCTTATAACAGGCGATTATCAGAATGTAACAAAATGTAAATTAATTTACAGAAAGAAATGTAAATAAAGGGTTGTATTTTCACATCGTATCATTTATAATCTCATCATATTACGTGAAGGAGAACACACATATGAAAAAAGTTAAAAGTCTAGTTGTCGTTCTGCTTTTGATGGGCTTAGCTTTAACAGGCTGTACCTCAAAAGCTTCAGGAACAATCAAGATCGGTCTCAACTTAGAACTTTCCGGCGAAGTTGCCAGTTACGGTGAAGCTGAACTCAATGGTATTATGTTAGCTATTGATGAAGTTAACGCAGCCGGCGGAGTACTTGGAAAACAGATCGAAGTTGTAAAACTCGATAATAAGGGTGATGCTGCCGAGTCGACAAGTGTGGCTACCAAGTTAGCAACCGAATCCAAAGTTAGCGTTATTCTTGGCCCAGCTACCTCAGGTGCCGTAAAAGCATCAATCCCGGTAGCGAATCAGTATAAGGTAGCTGTCATCACACCGTCCGGAACTGCCGACGACGTAACCAATGATGGCACTAAAGCACAACCATTCGCATTCCGTATTTGTTTCATCGATGCATTCCAAGGAGTCACGATGGCAAACTTCGCTTCCAACAATCTTAGCGGTAAAAAAGCCGTTATCCTTGGTGATAGCGGAAGTGATTATGCGTTAGGTCTGGCGAAGAACTTTAAGGCTCAGTTCACCAAAAACGGTGGTACAATTGTAGCTGAAGAAGCATACACAAAAGCAGATACAGATTTCAATGCGGTCTTGACGAAAATCAAAAATTTAGGTGCATTTGATGTCTTATTTATTCCCGGTTATTACGAACAAGTTGGTTTGATCATCAAACAAGCTCGCGCTGCCGGTATCGATGCTCCGATTCTCGGAGGAGACGGTTTTGATTCACCGAAATTATTAGCGCTTGCGGGTGCTGCTGCACTTAATAAAGTTTATTTCTCATCGGCCTTCACATCCCTTGATACAGATGCGACCGTTGTTAAATTCATTGCTGCATTCAAAGCTAAATATTCTGTAGAACCAAATATGTTCAATGCGCTTGGCTACGATGCTGCTAAATTAGCTATCGATGCGATCAAACGTGCTAATTCCAGTGATCCTGTAAAAATCCAAGTTGCGCTTGCTGCAACAAAAGACCTAGCGGGTGTTACGGGTTCAGTAACGATCGATGCTTTACACAACGCTGTTAAGTCAGCTGTTGTTATCACATTGAAAAATGGAGTTCAAACTTCACCTGTACGCGTCAATCCATAGTAGTTAGATCAAAACCTGAAACATTGGGTGAAAGCTTGCTTTCACCTTTTGCGTCAAAAGAGGGAGGAACATATGCAACAATTTCTGCAGCAATTGATTAACGGATTATCCCTGGGGAGTATCTATGCTCTGATTGCGCTCGGTTATACGATGGTCTATGGGATCATCAAACTTATTAACTTCGCTCATGGCGATATGTACATGATTGGTGCATACATCGGTTACATGGGAATCACGGTCTTTCATTTACCGTTCTTTCCGGCATTGATTTTTTCGATGGTGTTTTGTGCTGTGTTAGGGATACTGATCGAACGGATCGCATATAAACCACTTCGTAATGCCACCCGTATTGCAGCGCTGATCACTGCGATCGGTGTTTCCTTTTTTCTGGAATATACGACGATGCGTTTTATGGGAGCTGATGTCAAAACATTTCCGGCTGTCTTATCGGATAAGGCTTGGATCATCTACGGACTTCGCATCAATTTCCAGCAAGTTGTTATTTTTGCGACATCGATCATCTTGATGGTACTGCTTCAGATCATCGTTCGACGTACCAAGATGGGTCGTGCGATGCGAGCTGTTTCAGTCGATGCAGACGCTGCTAAACTGATGGGCGTCGATGTCAATGCGACGATATCCTTTACCTTTGCGATCGGCAGTGCCCTGGCGGCAGCGGCCGGTATCTTGGTGGGTGTTTACTATAATTCAATCAATCCTTTGATGGGGATGGCACCGGGTCTCAAAGCTTTCGTAGCAGCGGTATTCGGTGGTATCGGAATCATACCGGGAGCGATGGTCGGTGGATTTGCGATCGGACTTACCGAAACCATGGTCAGCGGCTATGCGAGTTCACTTTATAAAGATGCGGTCGTTTATGTGCTGTTGATCTTGATCCTCTTACTCAAACCGAGTGGATTACTTGGTAAGAATAAGAAAGAGAAAGTGTAAGCCCGTATGAACACAACAATATTTAGTCGTAAGAATTTGCTTTGGACAGGGTTTATCGTAGCTCTATTCACTCTGATCGAAGTTCTGATGATGACCGAGATCATCGGAGCGTATTATAAAATTACCTTAATGTTGATTGGAATCAATGTGATTCTGGCTGTTGGATTAAACATTATCATCGGAATTACCGGTCAGTTCTCCCTTGGACATGCCGGATTTATGTCCGTTGGCGCTTATTCATGTGCGATCACGATTAAAATGTTTCCGACCTGGTGGGGCTTTGGTTTAGGGATATTGATTGGATTGGGAATCACGTTTGTGATTGCACTGCTTGTTGCGATTCCGACGTTACGTTTAAAAGGGGATTATCTGGCCATTGCCACTTTGGGTGTGGGTGAGATCATTCGTATTGTTATCTTGAACATGAACATCACCAACAAGGCAGCCGGTCTTTCCAATATTCCGATGCTGAATAGTTTTCCATTGTTATTTGCGTTTGCGACACTGGCTGTTATTCTTTCAGCTAACTTCAAAAACAGTGCTGTCGGACGGGCTTGTATCGGAATCAAAGAAGATGAGATCGCTGCTGAAGCGATGGGAATCAACACAACACGATATAAAACAATAGCATTTGTGTTCGGGGCTTTATTGGCCTCGGTTGCGGGTGCCTTATATGCGTCCACTTTCTATGTGATCAAACCCGAGAGTTTCGGTTTTGCGAAGTCGATCGATATTTTGGTCATCGTTGTTTTCGGTGGAATGGGAAGTCTGACGGGATCTGTTGTCGCAACTTTAGCCTTAGGCGTTATTTCCCTGCTTTTGCAACCATTTGCGGAACTCCGTATGATCATTTATGCCACCGCGCTGATTGCCGTTATGGTGCTTCGTCCGCAAGGACTAATGGGTAATTTTGAATTCAGTTTGCCTAAACTGTTCCAACGTAAAAAACGGAAAGGGGAAGTCGCATGAGTTACCTTAAAGTAAACAAGATCACGAAGAATTTCGGTGGTTTATGTGCGGTTTCCAATGTATCATTGGAAGTTGAAAAAGGTGATTTAGTGGGCTTGATCGGTCCTAACGGAGCCGGTAAGACAACGTTGTTTAACCTATTGACGGGTGTTTACACACCGACTTCAGGTACGATTGAATTGACGGATAAAGGTAAAACGACGAAGTTGAGTTCATTACCTCCCTACAAGATCACTCAGAGTGGAGTTGCGCGAACTTTTCAGAATATTCGTCTATTCAAAGAGCGTTCGGTTTTGGATAATGTGAAGATCGCAATGAATAATCAGGTTCATTATGGTATATTCGGTGCCTTGTTGCGATTACCTTCATTTTATCGTGATGAAGCCATGATCGATACCAATGCCCGTGCATTATTGAAAAAAGTACAACTTGATGATAAATGGGATACCTTAGCGAAGAATCTACCTTATGGTCAACAGCGCCAACTTGAGATCGCCCGTGCTTTAGCTACCGGAGCTAAATTATTATTTTTGGATGAACCGGCAGCGGGTATGAATCCACAGGAAACACAGAACTTAACGACCTTTATTCGCGAGATCCGTAAAGACATGGATCTGACGATCGTTTTGATTGAACATGATATGTCGTTGGTCATGAAGATCTGTGAACGTATCTTCGTTCTTGATTACGGTAAATTGATTGCCGGCGGTACTTCGGAAGATATTCGAAATAATCGCAGTGTGATCGAGGCATATCTGGGCGAGGAGGAGAATTAAATGCTGAAACTACAAAATATCAATGTGTATTATGGAGTTATCCATGCGTTAAAAGATGTGAGTTTGGAAGTCAAAGAAGGTACGATCGTTTCTCTTATCGGAGCCAACGGTGCCGGTAAGACGACCTTGTTGAAAACAATCAGCGGTCTATTGAAACCGACCGGCGGAGAGATCACCTTTGATGAACATAATTTACTTACCATTCCGGCCCAAAAGATTCCTCGTTACGGAATCGTTCAAGTACCGGAAGGCAGACGTATCTTCGCAGGACTTACCGTGTTTGAGAACCTACAAATGGGGGCTTATTTGCGAACTGATAAAGACGGAATCAAAAAAGACTTAGAAAATATCTATCAACGTTTTGAAATCTTGTATAAACGCCGTAATCAAGATGCATCGACCCTCTCGGGGGGTGAACAGCAGATGTTGGCAATCGGCCGCGCATTGATGGCGAGACCTAAAGTACTATTATTGGATGAACCGAGTATGGGATTAGCTCCGCTGCTTGTTAAGGAAATCTTCAACATCATCAAAGAGATCAACAAACAAGGTACAACCATTCTCTTGGTTGAACAGAATGCGCAACAGGCGCTTAAGATCGCCGATTGGGCTTATGTGTTGGAGAACGGTAAAATCGCACTCAGCGGTTCCGGACAGGATTTGATCAGTAGTCAAGAAATACAGAAAGTATATCTGGGAGGATAAACATATGTACGTAAAAAACCGTATGACGAAGAACCCGATTACCATTTCAGCGGATGCTACCATTTCTGAAGTATTGGATCTAATGGCCCAAAAGAATGTGCATCGCTTGCCGGTCGTTCAAGGAGATACACTGATCGGTCTATTGACAGAAGGTGTGATCCAAGAGAATTCACCGTCACATGCCTCTAGTCTCAGTATTCATGAAATCAATTATCTATTATCAAAAACGATGGTCAAGGATATTATGATCCGTAAAGTGATCACCATCGGACCGGATGCCCTACTTGAAGAAGCAGCTCTTTTGATGAAAAAGAATGAGATCGGTGGTTTACCGGTCGTTGTCGGAAATAAATTGATCGGTATTATCACTGTCAATGATATTCTCGGTTCTTTCGTTGATCTGTTGGGTTTCTATCAACCGGGCAGTCGAGTCGTGATTGAAGTCAGCAATGACAGAAGTGGCATCATGGCTGATTTAGCTTCGGTGTTCGCTGAAGCAAACATCAATATTTCTCATCTTGCGGTCTATCATCGCGATGATGTTGTTGATGTGGTCGTTCGTTGCAGTTCAATCGACAAATATGGTCTTCGTGTTATGCTTGAATCCAAAAATTACAAAGTGATCTCTTTACTGTAAACAGATGGTTCTTCCATCTGTTTTCTTTTTTTGGTACAATGTTCTCGGTGATCAACATGAAAGAAACAGTCGTTGTCGTTTATTCGAAAAGTCAGAACTGTTTACGTTTAGCACAGAAGTACGCAATGGAGCACGATGCTGATATCGTCGAGATCAAGACAAAAAGATCCTTCGGAGGACCATTCGGCTTTATGACACTGGGTTATTTAGCGATCTTTCATAAGCCGGTCGAACTCAAAAAAGACGTTACCGATTATACAAAGTATAAGAGAGTTATTCTATTTACGCCGATCCATGCGGGACGTATTGCAGCTCCGGCACGCAGTTTCATGTTTGAGAAACGATCAGGTCTAAACGATGTTGGGTTGGTTGTAAGCCATTCAGATAAAGAGAATTCTTATCAAGATGCCCGCGAACGCTTGGAAAAAGAACTGATCTTTAGTTTCAGTTCATTTGAGTCGCATTGTTTGGATCAATGATCCACAAGAAGGAGAACACGATGTATGTAGATGTAATTATACTAGGTAAAGGACCGGCAGGTATTCAGGCGGCCTTATATACAAAAAGAGCGAATATGAAGACGTTGATCATCGGAAAAGATAACGGAGCGTTAGCTAAAGCCGAGAAGATCTCCAATTATTATGGAATCAAGTCAATGAGTGGCATCGACTTGGTTGAACAGGGGATTTCACAAGCATTGGCTTTGGAGATACCGATCTTAACTGAAGAAGTGACCGGTCTTTCAATGAATGAACATTTCAAGGTACTTACTAATTATGGTGAATATGAAGCGAAAGCGGTCATCATGGCAACCGGATCACCACGCACTAGCATCAAGATCCCCGGAATCAAGGAATTAGAGGGCAGAGGCGTTTCTTATTGCGCTGTGTGCGATGGTTTCTTCTACCGAAGGAAAGTGGTAGGGGTACTGGGAAACAGCGCGTATGCGGCTCAGGAAGCGCAAGAGTTGATTGCGTTGGCATCCTCTGTTATACTGTTTACCAATGGAAAAGAGCCTGATTCGGTCTTTCCTGAGCGGACGATCATCGAAACAGGTAAGATCAGGCGTTTGATCGGAACTGATGCGATTGAAGCCGTTGAAATGGAAGATGGAAGAAAAATCGAACTTGCAGGATTGTTTATTGCCTTAGGCAGTGCTTCCTCAACCGATCTGGCATTGAAGATTGGTGCTTTGACGGCCGGTAATAAGATCGTCACAGATGAAAAGAAACGGACCAATGTTCCAGGCTTATTTGCGGCCGGAGATTGTACCGAAGGTATCATGCAGATCAGTAAAGCAGTCGGTGATGGATGTCTGGCAGCAATGGAAGCCATCGCTTACGTGCGTACGATATAACAAGTTTAGCCTCCAAGGAAGAGAGGGTCTCCTATGTTTCTAGCCTCCGATTATGATGGAACGCTATTTCACGGTTCAATAAGTGAAGCCGATATTGAACAGATCAATCGTTTCAGAGCCGAAGGACACTATTTCGGTATTGTGACAGGGCGTAGTTTAGATTCGATCAACGATGAAGTAAAAAACAGAAAGATCCCGGTTGATTTTATTATCGGAAACAACGGGGGCGCGATCCAAAACCATCTCAACGAAACGTTACTTTTGAAAACGATCGATTTTAGTATTATCCCGCAGATCATCGAAACCATCATGGAATTCGATCCTATCTATTATGGGATCAATGATGGATATCGAGTTGCGCGAGTTTTACGCAAACAGTTTGATCATCCCAATCCATGTGCGACTTATGTGTCGATCGAAGAGATCCTCGAAAATAAAGTGGTTTCAGCCTTATTTGCGGGGTTCAATGACCGTTTGATCGCACGTTTATGTACTGAGCATCTCAACGAAAAATTCAATGGATTGATCACAGCCTACCCAAATAAAGGGGGACTCGATATTTGCGCCTACGGGATCAATAAAAAGTCGGGTGTCGATTATATCGCGAATTATCTCAATTTCAAATCGCGAATCCATGTTATCGGTGATTCATTCAACGATGTACCGATGATCGAAGGATTCGGTGGATTTGCGATGTTAAATGGTGACGAAGAAGTAAAACAATTGGCCAGTAATGTCTTCGCCAGTGTCAATGATGCCCTGATCTATGTTATGAAAAGTGATGTTACAGAATAGGCTTCAGGTAGGATGAAATATTATTCTTAGTTAAACTTTATCAGTAACGAAATGATCCATTACGAAGAGTTCCAAATCTTCGTTTTTTTATGGTCGAATGGGAAGTTTCGCGTTATACTGTAACTATCGGAATAGAACGATAGAATCAACTAAATAAACAATTAAGTTCTTCGATCCCAGTTCAATAAAGGGACCCAATTATCATTCATCAAGGAGGATGACGTATGTATGTACTTGTAGTGAACGCAGGCAGTTCTTCATTGAAAGTGCAACTCGTAGATATGCCCGATAAACGACTGGTCGCGAAAGCACGATGTGAGCGCGTCGGTATCGATGGTAAGGTTACGTTATGGATCGAAGGAATAGAAACAGTTACCGAGATCAAGCTGATCAGCATCTCATCGGCACTTGATTTTGTTATTCATGAGCTTAAAAATACAAACAATCCAATCATCAAAAAGTCCTCTGATATACTCGCTTGCGGTCATCGTGTAGTGACCGGATTCGAGAAATATCCAGGATCAGTGAAGATCGATGATTCAGTTCTACAAATTATCGAACAATCATCACTCTTAGCACCGTTGCATGTACCAGCGATGATGGAAGCGATCGAACGCTGTACACACCAATTTCCGACAGCGATCCAAGTTGCTGTTTTTGATAGTTCTTTCCATCATACATTACCGGAACATGCCTACATCTATGCATTACCCTATGAATACTACCAAAAATATGGATTTCGTAAGTATGCCTATCACGGAACCAGCGGCCGTTATGTTTCGGCGAAATACGCTGAGATCACCGGACGAAGTTTGATGGGTCAGAAGATCATCGTATGTCACCTCGGTAACGGATCGACCGTTATGGCCATTAAAGACGGTAAATCGATCGATGCATCGACAGGGTATGGAACCACCGATGGAATCATGATGGGCAGTCGTTGCGGATCAATCGATACAGCCGTACTTTTATATGCAGCTGCAAGAGAAAACTTAACAGTTGTAGAGATGGAAAACGTTATTTATAAAAAATCAGGATTATTAGGTGTTTCCGGAGTTTCCAGTGATCTGCAAGAAGTCATCAAAGCTGGAAAAGCAGGGAATCATCGGGCACAATTAGCGATGGCGATGTTGGCTTTTCAAGTCAAAAAACACATCGGCGCATATGTTGCCGAAATGAATGGGATCGATGCACTGATTTTCACAGCCGGAATCGGTGAGAATGCTTCAGCGATCCGTTCCGCTATCTGTAAGGAAACCGATTTCCTGGGAATTAATTTAGATGAAAAATTAAACGATGAGTTCAATCATCGCTTGGGTAAGATCTCAACAACCGACAGTCGGTGTGAAGTTTGGATTATTCCAACGGATGAAGAAGAGATCATTGCGCAGGATGCCTACGACATCGCTACGAAAATACCAGAGAAACAAGCTAAACCTACACAGTTCTCACTATTTTGATAGTGTCTTACGTTGAAAACTTTAGAAATTTTGCCTTGAAATGACGGATGTACTTTGATATAATGGGAATGCTTGTAAACGCGCGTGTGGCGAAACTGGCAGACGCACTAGACTTAGGATCTAGCGGGCAACCATGCAGGTTCAAGTCCTGTCACGCGCACCAATTTTGAATTGAAAATACAAAAACCCTTTGTTTAAACTGTACCCCATAGTGTAGACACGAAAATAAAACCCGTGACTACTTTGTGGGGTTTTACTATACTTAGAAAGAGGATGAAAAATGGCAAAAGTAATATTCACCAAGGAAGAAATCGAAGCTTTTAAAAACAACCAA
>JBBRCP010000033.1:0-17594 GCA_038204785.1 Erysipelotrichales bacterium | reverse complement strand
GTCGATACAAATATATCGTGTTAGAACATTCTCCGACGCGCTACAATCAAATCAGGCAACTTTTAATTGATAAGACCAACTATCCGGTCATTGAATTCTATCACTTGGTGGAAAAAGCACTTGAACAGAAATATGATATCGGTAATCGCATCAACACAGCGCAACATGTGTGGGGATATTTTAAAGACATCGCTGACGAAAAAGAAAAAAAACAATTTTTGAAACTACTTGGAGAATTCGAGAATGGAAAAGGAACAATCAAAAAAGTAAAACACTATTTACTTAAATTAAGTCGTCACTATGATCAGTTGTATCTGTTGGATTCGTACTATTTCTACTTGGATTAAACAAAGGGGAAGTATCATGAAACCTGATGTCATCATCATCGGAGCCGGAATATCGGGCTTAACGGCTGCCAGCTTACTCGCAAAACGAAAAGTAAACGTCGTCGTCATCGATAAGAGTTATAACCCGGGAGGATCTTGCGGAATCTTTAAACGCAATAATATGACCTTTGATCAAGGTTCATCCATGTTGTATGGATTCGGTGAAAAGGGATTTAATCCCCATCGATTTGTTTTTAACTCACTTGAAGAGCACATCGATATCGTGAAACATGAATATTTGTATAACGTTAATTATATGGGACACCGCATTCGATTTTATGGTGATGTAGCGAAGTTTGCGGATGAACTATCACGCGTTTTTCCCAATGAAGAAAAAGCCATTCATCGCTTTTATCATGACATGAGTGTTCTTTATCAACATGTAATGGTTGAGAATCCGGTTTACTCTTCAGCCGATGAAGTCGACCCTAAGAAATCACTAAAATCACTTTTGCGTCATCCAATATCCTATGCGAGGTTTTTGAGTTTTTTGAATATGAACGCTAAAACGTTACTGAAACGATATTTTACGGATCCCGCAATATTTAATTTTTTCGATAAACTGACATCCACGTATTGCTACACAACAGTCGAAGAAACCCCGGCGATCATGGCTGCGATCATGTTTGTGGATAACCATATCGGAGGCAGTTATTATCCAGCCGGATCAAGTGTTTTCCTGCCAGGTAAATTGGAAAAAGTCATTGAAGAGAATGGTGGAACGATGATGATGGAAAAAGAAGTCGTTAAGATCCTCTTTGATGACAATAAACCTTGCGGTGTTGTATTGAACGATGGTGAAGAACTTTTCGCTCCGCTGATAATCTATTCAGGAACTATTTGGAACCTATATGGTAAATTGATCGATAAAGAATACAGCAACGAGAAACGAATTCGTTGGGCTTCAGACATGATTCCAACCTATCCGAGCGTTGTGATGTATGCCTATGTAGATAAAAATGTCATCCCTGCAGATACGATGCCCATCGAATTCCTAGTTGGTAATCCCGAAAAGATCGATGAAAGTGAAGTAACCGTTTATATCAACAGTATTGATGATTTAACCCTTTGCGATGATGATGGTCATGTGCTAATGGCGATTGGTCCGACGCTCGAAAAGTGGGATTTTGATGATCCGACTGCTTATCATGACAGAAAAGAAAAAGAAGCGAAACGCTTGAGTGAAGTACTTGAAAAAAGGTTCCCCGGTTTTACAAAAGCAATTCGATTTTATGAAATAGCGACGCCGCAGACGATCGAACGTTACACCCATAAGAACGGAGGAGCTGTTGCCGGACCGAAACAAATGATCTCTCAACACTTGTTTCAACGCATGCATATTCGTAGCGAATGGGAGTCGTTATTCTGTTGCGGAGAATCGACGGTTATGGGAACCGGAACGCCGGCCGTAACGATCTCCGGTGTGAGTGCTGCGAATGCTGTTTTGAAGAAGCTAAACTTAGCTATTTACGAATCTCAACCGAAGATGCGAAATTTTGTTGATCTCGTTGAACGACCTGTCAGTGCTGCGACATTGAATTTACGTGAACCCATTGAACTTCGTAAATTGATGAAGAAAGCAGCGAAATGTCAATACTGTGAAAATCCAAAATGTATGACCTATACTGAATTGGATATTCGCGGGATCATGCGCCGCGTGACGGTGGGCAATGTGATCGGTGCCAAACACATCATCGACCAATTTACAAAGCATAATCCAGCTTATCAAAGTCAACTGTTAAACAGTCAAGAGCGCTGTATTCAAAACATTACTCTTAATCAACCGGTTGAAATAAAAGCAATTATCGATTCTCTACAAAATAATTTCTAAATAACGAAGTTGATCATGCGATCAACTTTTTTATGATGGAAATATCGTAAGTAGAAATAAACAGTTTTTAAGTTATAATTAAGTCTGCGAAAGGGACTTATACCATGAACTACAAAAAACTGATGGACACGGCGATGTTGGCCGGTGAGGTGATGATGAAGAGCGGGGCAGAGACGTACCGTGTCGAAGATACCATGCACCGGATTTTACGGAGCACTCAAGTTCAAAAAACCGAAGCGTTTGCGATCACAACAGGTATTTTCGCCATGTTGGATGATCCGACCTTTGATTCAATCACGATGATGCGGCGAATTACCGAAAGAGGGATAAATCTTAATAATATTTCGCAAGTCAATCAAATTTCACGTGATTATTGTGATGGAAAATTAACATTGGATGAAGCCTATGATTCACTCAAAGGAATCCGTCAACACGAATATAAACCTTGGTTTGTTAATTTGAATATCGTTTTATTGATTGGTTCGTTTGCTTTAGTACTCGGCGGAAGTATGTTGGATATGATTTTATCTACGATCGTCGGTATCGTGTTAATAATTGCCATGGAGATCGAAAAAAAGTATATCTTCAGTTCGTTTATCAGAAATGTCCTTTCATCAACATGTATTGCTATCGTAGCTGTTGGACTCCATCAACTTTATCCAACCTCTCACCAAGATATGATTACGATTGCCGGTATGATACCCATGGTTCCCGGCACAGCGATCACAAATGCGATTCGAGATACACTTCAAGGTGACTATATGTCGGGTGGAGCCAAAGCACTTGAAGCCTTCGTGATTGCTGCCTCGATTGCGCTCGGTGTCGCTTTTGGGCTTCTTATATTGGGAGGAATACAACGATGATCATTCAGACAATTGGCGCACTGATTACAGTTATTGCCTGTTCAGTTATGTTGGAAGCACCGAAAAAAACATTGATTTATGCCGGACTTGTTGGGGCAAGTGGATGGTTGATCTATCTTTTATGTGTCGATTCTGTGGGAGTTGTTTCTGCCACATTTATTTCAGGTGTTTTTATCGCTCTGTTTTCACATTTATTCGCGCGTTACTTTCACTCACCGGTCACCATATTTCTGATACCTGGATTTATCCCACTGGTTCCGGGAGCCGGTATGTATAATACTGTGTATCAATTTATACGGGGAAATGCCGGTTTGAGTGATTTCTATCTCAGACAAACGGTTCAGATTGCCGGTATGATCGCCTTGTCGATTTTCGTGATTGACTCGCTGTTTCGAACCCATTCCAAGCGAAATAGTAATCAGTCTTCATAAATAAAATTTCTGTAATTACACAAGATAAACTAACTTTATTTTAACTGAAACGAAAAAAGAAACGTAGTCCGATTTTGAAGTCTATGATTGATCTTTTACTCTATGACAGATAAAGGTTAAATGAAAGTTCAACACTCAATAATTCTAGGTAAAAATTGTTCTGTTTTTTAATTTGTTTAACTGAAAGTAGGCAGACAAGATAATTCAATCAGCGTATACTACTATTAGTTAATGGGGGGAAGCAACATGAAACAGTTTGAACGAAATTCGAACATCGGACTTGAGACAGAATCGTATGATGAGTCGCGCTTGAAAGTTGCGAAAAAACATTTGCGTTCTGCCATTTTATCCATCGTTGTTTTCAATCTCTTTTTACTGATGCCCGATCTCATTATCATCGCTAATACTGGCAGACAACTCGTCGTGCTTACTATTAGAGTTCTATTTTCATTGAGTTTGATTTATTTATTTTTCAACACTTCTAAAATCGCAACGTTTGATCAATTTACGAAAATCGTTTCAGCGTTTGAAATCGCGGGAATTATGATATTTATGATTGTCCTTAATTTTTATGAAAAACCTGATTTTATGATCCAAACATTAGGTCTGATACTATTGATCATCTTTATCTTTTTGATACCGAACCGATTAAGATCGATGATTATTATTTCACTGTTTGGAACTAGTGTATATCTGATTTATTTTGCGTTAGTTGATAAACAAATTCTCATCTCCAATTATATGGCAGCCTTTGTTTATATGTTTATCGTGGTAGGATTCAGTGCGATTTCGGCACGAATCACCGAACGTTTCCAGTACAATGAATTTAATGCCAAGAATGAATTGATCAAGATCAGTTCGATCGATCCCCTGACAAAAGTCGGGAATCGTTATAAGTTTGAAAAAGAAGCCAATTGGTGGATCGAGTTTTGTCGCCGACAAGATTTTCCGCTATCCTTTGTGATGATCGATATCGATGATTTCAAAGCAATCAATGACCTCAATGGACATCTAAGCGGAGATACCATCATGGTTGAGCTAGTGAGCATCTTTAATGAACAGTTAAGAAGTACGGATCTGTTGTATCGATGGGGGGGCGATGAGTTTGTGGTACTGCTGCCCAATGTTCCGTTAAGCCATACAATTGTGGTGTGTGAACGTATTCGTCAACGTGTCGAAGAATTTATCTATGATAAACAATCACGTGTAACCTGCAGCTTCGGAATCGTAGCGAGTACGGAAAAATCCGATTATACGACGCTGGTTGATGAAGCAGATCAACTTATGTATAAAGGCAAGAAAAAAGGAAAAAACATTGTTCAATTCAGTGAATAATCAATTTTCTTTTTTTTTGTAAATGCGTTGACAAGCACTTAAAGGTAATGTATTATCTTAATTGGTAATACATTATCTAAAAGAGGGAACAACCATGAAGAAAACTGATGGCATGGAAAACACACAATTTATATTCGGAGCCGTCATGGTCGTCGGCAACCGTATGGATACTTTACTAGAGCGTGAACTTAGTAAGTTCAACATAACTTCAAAGCAATGGTTTCTATCGGTTTCGGTAGCCAGTTTATTTGAATATCCTCCGACGATGAAAGAGGCTGCCAGAGAAATGGGAACATCCTATCAAAATGTAAAGCAGTTAGCGTTAAAACTACAAGATAAGAAACTTCTTCAACTCAAGAAAGACGTAAAGGATGCCCGTATCACACGTCTGCACTTAACCAAAGAGAGTGAAGCGTTTTGGCTAAAAACAAGTAGTGAAGGGATGAAATTCACGCAAGATCTCTTTGCGGGAATTACAGCAGAAGAACTTGCTTTGACACGTAATACGCTCGCTAAGATGATGGATAATATGTCTGAAATGGAAAAGAAACAGGGAAAAGGGGAAAATTCATGAAAAAGTTAAAAAGGGTTATGCTTGGGTTTGGGATCGGCTTGTTATTGATCTTGATCGCCGGAATCACTTATTTGAATATTGGAATGAACGAAGGAAAAAAAGTAACGGTCGGTACTGTTGATCTGTCACAGAAATCTGATGGAACTTATATGGGCTCATACAAAAACAGTCGTTGGAGCAATCAAGTCAGCGTAACGGTTATGAATCATCGTATCACGGCTATTGAAGTTGTAAAGACGGTCGCAATCGAACAAAAAAAGATCACTGATAAGCTGATTACTGATGTACTCAGTGCTCAAAATACAGATGTTGATATCACTAGCGGAGCAACGGTTACGGGTAAAGCATATCTTAAGTCAATTGAAAACGCACTGAGCGTTAAGTAAGGAAATCGATATGAAAACATTAATCGTTTATGGGAGTATTTATGGATACAGTGAAGAATGTGCAAGGAAACTAAAAAATCTATTGGGTGAAGAAACAGTGCTTGTAAATGCGCTCAAAGATCCAATTCCATCACTTGAGTTGTTTGATGGAGTTGTAATCGGGGGTTCTATCTACATGGGACAGATCCAAAAACAAATCAAGAAATTTATCAAAGAGCATCTAAAAGAGTTATTACAAAAAAGAGTTTGCTTATATATGTGCTGCGCACTAGTCGATAATTTTTCCGTCGAACTTGAAAATTCGTTTCCCGATGAATTGATTCAATCAGCCGTCGATATCGAATCATTCGGTGGTCGTTTGTGCATCGATAAAATGAGTTTCATGCATCGTACGATGACAAAAATGATGATGAAAGTAGCAGCTAAAGAAGGCAAACCTCCTGTCAGTGAATTCCCCCAACATATCGAAAAACTTGCACAAGCGATGATGAATTCCGCTAAAGAATGAAGTATAATAAATAAACGACATGATGAAGGGAGTACGTATGACGATGAAAATAAAACCACTTAAGCATGCGGACAAGATCATCAATTATTGGAAGAATGAAAAGTTCGTTGTTTTTTGTATCATTGCTTTTGGGATCACATGTAATTCACTGGTAGTTCTTGGACCTATTTATCAGGGAAAACTCATTGATGCGATTCTGCGTGAAGATCCTCTCAACGCTGTGTTGATGCTTTCAGCGACCTATGTGGGAGTGATCTTGTTTGTTCAACTACTTCGCTATTTTAAACGATTCTATATAAGGCGATTTGCCAATATCAACATTGCTAAGATGCGATTGATTATTTTTAATAATATCATGCATAAAAGTTTAGCCGATCTTGATGACGATAGCGTCGGGAATCTGATGACTCGTGCCATTTCCGATGTCGATCTTTGTGTCGAAGGTATGCGGAAATTTACGACCGAAGTGTTTGATACAGGGGTGGTGATGTTCACTTATCTGATTGCTCTACTAATTTATGACGTGAAACTGACCTTGTATGCGATCGTATTTGTGCCGGTAGCCATGTTTTTGGCTGAAAAGCTCAAGAATATTATTTATAAGTATTCCATCGCGTATCGCAAGAAAACCAGTGCGATCGCTGAACTAACATTGGATGCGATCGATAATTCGATGCTTTACCGAATCTCCGGTATGGAGATACAGAATAGTTCACGGTATACAGTTGAACTGAATGACCTACAGGAAAAGGCCATCAAAGCCAATGTATTGGAAAACTCGATGCAACCTATCTATAGTGTTATCGCGATGCTCGGAATCGTTACGATCATTTATATGGGTGGATTAAAGGTCATTGCCGGTACGTGGACGGTCGGCGTTTTCGCGACGTATATTGCTATTTTTGCGGCAATCGGTGTTCGGGCCAGTAAAGCAGCCAAACTATTCAATTCAGTTCAGAAGAGCCAAATTTCTTGGCAACGGATCAAGCCGTTACTTGGTGAATATATCGATGAATCCGTACTTCGCTCTGCAGCGGATACAAATGTCTCTTTAGCCGTTACCCATCTTACTTTTTCTTATCAAACTGATTCAGAACCTATTCTGAAGGATCTCTCGTTTGAATTGAAGGTCAATCAGATCCTTGGAATCACCGGACCGATCGCAAGCGGTAAATCAACATTGGGGATTTCGCTGCTTGGATTTTATCCCTACCTGGGCAGTATTCGTATCAACAATAAAGAGTTACGTGATTATGAGAAAAACGAGCGTAGCGAACTCATCGCATACCTCGGACATAAGCCGCAATTGTTATCCGATACGATCTACAATAACATCACACTGGGCAATCCAGGTGATATTTCGGCTGTATTGAAAGATGTTTGTTTTGAGCAAGATTTAGAGACGATGCCGGAGGGTGAGAACACATGGGTAGGTAGTGGGGGTGTACGTTTAAGTGGTGGCCAACAAGCTCGAATCGCGTTAGCTAGAACACTCTACAGTTCTCATAAAATATTGATATTGGATGATCCGTTTTCTGCTGTCGATATGGCAACCGAAGAAAAGATCATCCATCATCTGAAAGCCCATTACAGCGATCGTTGTATTTTGTTGATTTCACATCGCTTGGCGATATTCAATCGAATCGATCAGGTATTACTGTTACACAATGATCTCAGTTATGAACTGGGTTCACATGACGATCTCATGTCAACTTCAACCTTGTATAACACGATCTATACGCTTCAACAGGCGGAAGCAGGTAGAACTGATGAAAAATAACAACGTTAACCGCTCTGTTCTTATCGTAGTCAAACAAAATATCGGACTATTTTTGTTTCTGCTTTTCTGTGTGATCGGAGTTGTTTTCACCAGTTTGATTCCACCTCAGTTATTACGTCAAGTGATTGATCGAAATCTTGTTGCGAGGAGCAGTTCGGGATTACTGAATTTAGCGATTCTTTATTTAGTTGTGCTCTTCTTTGTGGGAGTCTTTGATTTCTTCAAAGGGATGCTCTTAACGATTTTCGGTCAGAAGATCACCAAAGAAATACGTAGTGCTATGATGATCAAAATGAGTAAGATCAGTGCTGTTTATTTTACCGAGAATCAATCAGGAGCGATCGTATCACGATTTACTAACGATGTAGAGACCATTAACAGTCTTTTCACCAATGGTATTATCGGGATGGTGATCGACTTGTTTAAAATCATCGGAATCGTGATTTCAATTTCTCTTTTCAGCTTCAATCTTGGTTTACTCACCTTACTTTTACTCCCGGTCATCTTCATCACGACACGATGGTTCCAAAAACGGATGTTGGTGGCTCAAATCGAAAATCGAATTCAAGTCGCAAAGGTCAATAGTACGATCTCCGAAGGATTAAAAAACATCCTCATGATCAAGTCCTTCAATAAAGAATTCTACATGGAAAAACGGTTTAAAGAGTCCTTACAGGATAACTTCCGTACTGTCGAAAAGGTGAATTTCTATGATTCACTATATCCGCCGGTAATTCAAATTATCCGTTCGTTGGTGATCGCAACAATCGTAATCCTTTCATCCAAACAGTTGAATTTGATTGGAATCTCACTGGGTATGGTAGCCGCATCGATCGACCTTTTTTCTAATTTATTTGATCCAATCGAGAATCTGGGTATGGAACTTCAAAGCATCCAACAAGCTATTTCCGGCATTCAACGCGTCAATGATTTCTTTGTGGAAGATGAAGATACCGTTAAATTAAATGACTTACTGGCTACAGACATCATCCGAACTCCCAGTGATGTGAATTTAAGTTTCAATGGAGTCTCATTCCAATATGATGAAGATACCGAAGTGCTTCGTGATATAAGTCTGATAATCCATCCGCAAGAGAAAGTTACTTTTGTGGGAAGAACAGGTGTCGGTAAAACAACCCTATTTAAATTGATCATGGGGATTCTCAAACCCATCGAGGGTACGATCACACTCAACGGTATCAATGTAGCGGATATTCCGAATTCGCAAAAACGTCAAATTTTCGGTTATGTGGATCAAAGTTTTCCGATGATCAAAGGAACTGTCGGTGATCAAATCAGCCTTCAAGATACACAGATTTCAAAAGAACAGATCGAAAAAGCACTCGATTATGTCGGACTTAAAGACTATGTAGAATCACTTGATCAGGGGTTAGATACACCCGCTGATCAAGGAACGATCTTCTCGCAAGGTCAAAAACAACTATTAGCTATCGCACGAGCGATCGTTAGTGATCCACCGATCTTATTGTTGGATGAAGTTACCGCGAATTTGGATTCATTGACTGAGAAAAAGATTGTATCGGTTCTTCAAAAAGCAGGTTCTACCCATACTATTTTATCGATCTCTCATCGTTTGTCTTCAATGGTTGCCAGTGATACGATCGTCATCTTGGAAAATGGCAGAATCAAAAATTCAGGTTCACCGGAAACGCTGATGGAAAATGATGAATGGTATCGCAGTGCCCTTGAACTTGAAAAACTCACTTGGAGTTGATTAAGTGTATAATTTAATTTCTCAACTAAAATAAAGAAACATCACCCGATGCTTCTTTTTTTGTGAGTTTTTATAGAATATCTGGTTTTTCAATCAACATCGTTCGACTCAAACAAGTCACTTTTCTTCCGTCACAGTCAATAATAAGATGACCGAGAGAATCGATGTCTTCGAAGATTCCATGAATCTGCTGATTGTTTTCAACAATCACGACTCGTTGATTGAGTCCAAGTAATTTTTGTTTATATTCCGCTACTACCAGTTGAGGTGAAAGCTCAGTTACATGATTGAATAGTTCAATCAATTCATTTGCGACCTCATCTACACTGAATTCACATTGTGCGACCCGATGCATGGATGTAGCCAATGAATGTAGGTCATTGGGAAAGCTTAGTTGATTGATATTGAGTCCGATACCAATGACAGTTGTTCGCTTTGATCGTGACCATACCGACTCAATAAGGATTCCGGCGATTTTTTTACCATCGATCAGGATATCATTTGGCCATTTGATCTGGGCGCTGATGCCATGATGATCCAACAGACGAATCAAAGTAAGACTCGTTATGCAGGGGAGTAAACTCTGATCAGATTCACCTTTATCTTTGAATAGAATCGAGCACAATAAGTTCTTTCCATCTTGGGATTGCCACAAGCGCTCATACTGACCACGACCCTTGGTTTGGGAATAAGCCATCACAAAAGCTCCGTTATTTAAACTTTCATTATTTTTTAAGCAAAACTCATTTGTCGAGTCGATTTTATCGAAAACATGCATGGGTAATTGGATTTTTCCGATCATTTGATTTCCTCCGTGAAATATATTTCACCAAAAACACTGGATTGGAAGCACTTTCAGATAAACATTTGAGCATCAAACTATTTACTTTGAGTTTCAAAGAATATATAATGACACTGTTTTACAAAAAGGAGAACTAACATGACTTTTGAAAAAGTAAAAGAAGTAATCGTAGAAAATTTAAACGTGGATGGGAATAGTGTAACACTTGAATCCCAGTTAAAGCAAGATTTGGGTGCTGACTCGCTGGATGCCGTTGAACTGGTGATCGCCCTCGAGGATGCATTCGGAATCAAAGTCGATGATGACGCGGCTGTTAAATTTGTTGCTGTTAAAGATATTGTAGCTTACATCGACAGTAAGAATTAACTTTTATGAATATCGAGAAAATAAAAGCAATTTTTGATTTATTGGATCGAAGCGATATTGAAGAACTGAAAATTCAGGATGAAGACGGATTGATTGAAGTTAAGAAGGGCGTTGTTTCGGAATACCGGCAGCCTAAGCGTCATAGTGACGTAATAAGTGCAGCAGAGACCGAGACTGCGCCTTTATTATTATCCGAGAACTTTCAGATGAGATCGCCGATCGTAGGAACATTTTATATGCGTAGTTCACCCTCTTCGCAACCTTTTGTGTACATCGGTCAACCTGTCAATATGAATGATTCGCTGTGTGTAATCGAAGCGATGAAAGTTATGAATGAGATCAAGAGTCCAATCAAAGGGATCATCCGTAAAATCTGTGCCGAAGAACAACAGATCGTTGAATTCGACCAAGTTCTGTTTGAAATCGAGGAAGAACATGTTTAAACGAATCTGTATCGCCAATCGTGGTGAAGTAGCTGTTCGCATCATCCGAGCCTGCAAAGAAATGGGGATCGAAACACTGGCTATTTACTCGACAGCGGACCGCGAAGCGCTGCACGTCCAATTGGCGACACATGCGGTATGTGTCGGTGGTCCGCGAAGTAAAGACAGTTATCTGAATCGTGTGAATATCTTGAGTGCAGCTGTCAGTTATGGTTGCGATGCTATTCATCCGGGCTTTGGTTTCTTATCGGAAAATGCTGATTTTGCTCGCATGGTACGGCAATGCTCGATGGCGTTTATCGGACCTGGTCCGGAAGTCATGGATATGATGGGTGATAAAGCCAAAGCGAAAAATGCGATGCGAAGTGCCGGAGTACCGGTCATCGAAGGTAGTACCGAAACCCTTGTCAGTTATGAAGATGCGGTAACGTGGTCACAGAAGATCGGATTTCCGGTCCTATTGAAAGCTGCATATGGCGGTGGTGGGCGCGGAATGCGTATCGTTAACTCAGCATCCGAACTTCACTCAATGTATGAGGTAGCCGCTGCGGAAGCAATCGCAGCCTTTGGCCAAGGTGAACTTTATATGGAAAAATACCTCCAAAATCCTAAACATATCGAATTTCAATTATTGGCCGATCGTTTCGGTCATGTGATTCATCTGTTTGAACGGGATTGCTCGATTCAGCGTCGCAATCAAAAAATGATTGAAGAGAGTCCATCACGTTTTTTGGATGATGAACTTCGCACACGGATGGGTAACATGGCGGTTCAGGCAGCGAAAAGTATTGGCTATGAAAATGCCGGTACGATTGAATTTTTAGTGGATCAGAACCGTGATTTCTATTTCATGGAAATGAATACGCGGCTACAAGTCGAACATGGTGTCACCGAACTTGTGACCGGTGTCGATATCGTCAAGGAACAAATCAAGATTGCAGCCGGTCAACCGTTAAAACTCAAGCAAGAAGATATTGTACTCTTAGGTTGTGCAATCGAATGTCGCATCAACGCTGAAAACCCAAAGAATGATTTTGCGCCAAATCCCGGGAAAATCAATTTTATCCATTTCCCTGCCGGTCCGCGAATCCGTGTCGATAGCGCCATTTATAATGGATGTACGATTTCCAGTTATTACGATTCAATGATCGCTAAAATATTAGCGTTTGATACTTCACGCTTAAGTGCAATCAAAAAATTGCGATGTGCCCTTGAAGAATGTGTAATCGAGGGAGTGAACACCAATATTGATGTTCAGTATTTGATCTTACATCATGCCGAATTCGTCAAAGGAAATTACACAACTTCCTTCATGGCCGATTATCTGAAAGATGTGGTGATTTAATGGAAAAAGCATTTATCTTTCGAAAAGAAAAAATTGCCAGTTTTCAAAAATGGCGTAATAAATTGGTTCATAGTCCAAAAAACGAACTGCCGGATGGCTTGTATCAGAAGTGCGACAAGTGTGGGCAGCTTTTAGAGAGTTCAACATTCATCGCTAATGCGTTGACGTGTTACCACTGTGGGCATCATACGCCCATCAGTGCAGCTGCCCGTATTCAATTGTGGAGTGATCCGTTCAGTTTTTCACAACATGATGCGAAAATCAGCAGTCGTAATCCGTTGAATTTTCCCGGTTATGCGGAAAAGATCCATGAGTATCAAGAAAAAACGAAAAGTCTTGATGCGGTCTTATGTGGTGAAGCTACCATTGAAGGACATCGCGTTGTACTTTGTGTTATGGATAACCGTTTTATGATGGGAAGCATGGGAAGTGTCGTCGGTGAAAAGATCACGCGTTCGATTGAACGTGCAACACGCAAAGAACTCCCATTGATCATCAGTTGTACATCCGGTGGCGCTCGTATGCAAGAAGGGATTCTATCTCTTATGCAGATGGCAAAAACATCTGCCGCATTGGCTCGTCACAGCGAAAAGAAGTTACTCTATATCGCGGTTTTAACACATCCGACGACCGGTGGTGTTACCGCCAGTTTTGCAATGTTGGGGGATATTATTCTGGCCGAACCGGATGCTTTGATTGGCTTTGCGGGTAAACGGGTCATTGAACAAACGATTCGCCAAACCTTACCGGAAGATTTTCAATCTTCACGTTTTCAATTGGAACATGGATTTATCGATGCAATCGTAGAGCGTCCTGACCAGAAGAAAAAACTAGCCATCTTATTGGCGATGCATAAGAAGGTGAAACTATGACGGTATCAGAAAAACTGGAAGCTTTGCAGCAATTACATGAACAGTTAAATCTGATCCGCAATAAACCCGAGGCAAGTGCGGAAACAACAGAACTGGAACATCAACTTCATCAATTACAAAATGAGACATTTGTTGATTGTTCTGCTTGGGATAAAGTACAGTTAGCACGACATCCGAAACGTCCTAATGCAATGACATACATTCAAGCGTTATTTACGGACTTTATCGAACTCCATGGGGATCGTCAGAGTAAAGATGATCCGAGTATGATCACTGGTTTGGCGTTTTTTATGGGTCGTCCGGTTACGATCATTGCGCAAGCCAAGGGTCGTGATATGCAGGAAAATATCTTACGAAATTTCGGGATGAATGGTCCTGAAGGTTATCGTAAATCACTTAGAATCATGAAACAGGCTGAGAAATTCAATCGACCGATCATTACCTTTATTGATACACCGGGGGCTTATCCGGGGATCACCGCCGAGGAAAAAGGACAAGGTGAAGCGATTGCGCGTAACTTACTTGAAATGTCGACATTGGCTGTTCCAATCATCGCCATTGTTATCGGTGAGGGTGGAAGCGGAGGGGCTTTGGCACTGTCGGTATGTGATCGTATCTATATGCTGGAACACTCGGTCTATTCGATTCTGTCACCGGAAGGGTTTGCAACGATACTCTGGAAAGATGGCAAGCGCGCTCAAGAAGCAGCTGAACTGATGAAAATGACGGCGCAAGATCTAAAAGAATTGGGCTTTGTTGATTCGATCATTAATGAACCGATCGAAGGGATACAATTCAATCCATATACTGTAACGAGTCAATTGAGTGCACAGTTGCAACAAGATCTGAGTTTACTCGAGAAATTAAGAAAAGAACGATTGATAGCGCTACGTTATCAACGTTATCGCAAGTTCGGTGAGACTTCCGAAAAGCAACGTTGGTTTCTGCCAAAGGAGAATTCAAGATGACATTTAATTTTGCTTCAACGGGAGCCTATGTGCCTCGTGAAATATTAAGTAATGATGACCTATCAAAGGTAGTAGAAACGAACCATGAGTGGATCATTGAACGCACTGGAATTGCACAACGTCATATCACAGATGGAGAGAATACCTCTGATCTTGCTTATCAAGCAGCGCTCATAGCGTTGAATAAAGCGAATCTAAGCGTTCAAGAGGTGGATGCTATCTTAGTGGCTACCTTTACGGCTGATTCGTATACACCCTCGACGGCTTGTCTGGTGGCGGATAAATTGAAGTGCCGCAACAATGTGTTAGCGTATGACATCAATGCAGCATGTAGCGGCTTTATCTATGCGTGTGAGACAGCCATCGCTTTATTGGCGACGAAACGCTATAAAAATATTGTTGTGATCGGAGCTGAGGTCATTTCGAAACTACTCGATTACACGGATCGTAATACATGTATCTTATTCGGTGATGGAGCCGGTGCTGTTGTATTGCGTGCCGAAGGTACGAGTACACTTGATTATTCAATGTGTTATCGAATGGAAGATACCAAGCATTCACTCTACGCAAAAGGGGTGCAACTTACCAATCCAAAATATTCCGAAGCGATCACCAACCAACATATCATCATGGATGGAAAAGCTGTCTTTGCGTTTGCGATCGATGCGATCCATCAATGCATTCGTGATTGGCAGACATCTACCGGTTCTACCTTGGATGAGATCGACTATGTGGTACTTCATCAAGCGAATGATCGAATCACCTCGCATATTGCGAAACAATATAAATTAAATTCATCGAAAATCATCCGTTATGTGGAAGAAGTCGGAAACACTTCCTCCGCCAGTATCCCGATGGGCTTGGATTATCTGAGTCGCAAGGGTCAGTTATTACCCAATAAGAAGATCCTCATGATTGGCTTCGGTGGCGGACTAACGTACGGAGCGATGGCGATTACGCTGTAAAGGAGCACTATGAACAAGATCACAGAAATGTTACAGATTACCTATCCCATTATCCAAGGAGGCATGGCGAACATCTCAACCGGAGAATTCGCTGCAGCTGTCAGTAATGCCGGAGGACTCGGTATCATTGCTTCAGGCGGTAAAAACGTTGAACAACTAAAAGCCGAGATTGCCAGTTGCCGAAGTTTTACCAATAAACCTTTCGGGGTCAATTTAATGTTGATGAATCCGCATATCGATGCACTGGCGCAGTTGATGATCGACGAACAAGTCAAGATCGTTACGACAGGTGCCGGTAATCCTGCGAAATATATTGCGATGTTCAAGGAACACCACATTCTTATCATGCCGGTCGTTCCTTCATCGGGCTTAGCGAAACGGATGGAAGGATTAGGTGTTGATGCTATCATTGCCGAAGGATCTGAATCCGGCGGTCATATCGGTGAACTTACAACGATGGCCCTGATTCCGCAAGTCGTTGCGGCTGTTTCAATCCCGGTCATTGCGGCTGGGGGTATTGCCTCCGGTCAACAATTAGTTGCTGCTTTGGCACTGGGTGCTGAGGGTGTTCAAATCGGAACTTGTTTATTGGTATCGGAAGAATGTCCGATCCATATCAACTATAAAAAGGCAATTTTAAAAGCCAAAGACATCGATAGTGTTGTGACCGGAAGAATTTGCGGAGCTCCGGTTCGTTGTCTGAAAAACGAAATGACAAAAACATACATTGCCCTTGAGAAGAAAGGCGCAACTGTTATGGAGTTAGAAGAACTGACGCTTGGTAGTATGCGCAAAGCAGTTTTAGAGGGTGATGTTGTACATGGTTCAGTCATGGCCGGCCAAGTTGCCGGGATGTGTCATGAAATTCAACCCATCAAAGTGATTATCGAAAATTTAGTTTATTCCGCCCAAAAAACGATCCATGATCTAACTAAAAAGGAACTACTATGAACGCAATCGAACTAAAAGGTAAAACATTGCAGATTCCCATCATTCAAGGAGGGATGGGAGTTGCGATCTCACTTGGAAATCTTGCCGGTCATGTTATGAAAGAAGGCGGTATGGGTGTTATATCAGCTGCTCATCCGGGCTTCCGTGAGGAAGATTTCATGACTCATAACGTGGCTGCTAATTTACGGGCGCTTCACCAAGAAATTCTGAAAGCTCGTAAAATCTCGCAAGGTAACGGATTATTGGGAGTGAATGTTATGACAGCCAGCCGCGCGTATAAAGAAATTTGTACTCAATTAGCGAAAGAACCGATCGATGTATTAATTTCAGGTGCCGGTATGCCGGTCGATTTACCGGCGTATGTGGAAGGTTCGGAGCTTATGTTGGCACCGATCGTTTCATCCGGAAAAGCGGCCCGTCTTATTTGTACAGTTTGGGATAAACGATATCATCGAATTCCGGATTTTATCGTAATTGAAGGTCCATTGGCAGGCGGTCATTTGGGATTTAGTAAGGAAAATCTCAATGCACACTTGGAAGCCAGTCTCGAAGATATCTTAATCGAAGTGAAAAAAGAAGTCATTGTGTTTGAAACAAAATATCAACGTAAAATACCGTTGGTGGTAGCCGGAGGTATCTATACACATGAAGATATCGAAACGATACTCAGTAAGGGAGCCGATGCGGTCCAAATAGCGACCCGTTTTATCGGAACCTACGAATGTGATGCTGCCCCTGCATATAAACAAGCATTTATCGATTGTGTTCAAGCCGATATTGGCATCACGGTAAGTCCGGTCGGTTTGCCTGGACGTGCCATCATCAACGAGTTTGTGTTGGGACTTGATGGGGAAAATCACCGCATTTCTAAGTGTGTTGCGTGTTTAACTCCGTGTAATCCAGCCGCGACTCCTTATTGCATCACCGAAGCACTGATCCAAGCAGCCAAGGGTAATGTGAAAGACGGACTCATTTTCACCGGAGCTAACGGTTATCGAATCAATCGGATCGTTAGTGTTCATCAGCTCATGCATGAACTGATCACAGGTGACA
>JBBRCP010000032.1:0-18190 GCA_038204785.1 Erysipelotrichales bacterium | reverse complement strand
TCTCAATCGCTATCTTGCACTATATGTGTTTATCCGACGCTTCATTGGGATGGATGATCAGGAAAAACTGATGGTATTCCTTCAGAAAACAAAAGACTCCATTGTATCATTGACCAACCGAAGTGTGAAAATGCAGAATCTCTTGGCGATATAAGGGTTTCAGAATCACAGTGTCCTTATCTACAGAATTACACCTAATAAATCAACTTAATTCTACCACAAAAGAACGTATTCATTTCTTCATATTAGTGTTCTATGAGCTTATATCATCCCTATTTCGATTCGATGTTTTAGGAATCCGACTTTTTTCCCAATCGTTAATTCGATAAAATAAAAACCAGTAATCGGTTTTTCAGATTTCTGGTTGAATTATTTACTCAATTATTTGAATCTGAAATTAGGTTTTGACTTCTTGTTTATGATACTCAAAGCTTTGCGACAATCAATCTTTCAACCATGTCAGCCACATCTTCAAGTCGATCCAACACATCTTCCAAGCGTTGATAGATCTCTTTCTTCCGAATGATTGTGATTGGGTTGGTCTCATTTGTAAATAAGTTGCGCATGCTTTCCGTATAAATGCGGTCAGCCGCCTCTTCTTTAGCGTTAATATCAACGATCAATTGGTTCATTCTCTTGAAAGGTGTTTTCTTGAAGTTTCTCAACTCTTGCATAAGTTCTACAAGTTCTTCGCAGGCGGAAATCATGATCGTAATGAAACTATCAATATAATTGTCTGAGTGCTCGATTTTCAGCATATAACAATGTGAGGCAACATAATCGATGCTATCCGTGATATTTTCGATTCCCTTCAAAATTTCCATCAGATCGGTCTGATCGATTGGGGTGATGAACGCTTCTTCAAGAACTTTTAACGATTCATGAACCAGACGGTCCCCTTCATGTTCGATCTCTTTGATTTTAGATAGTTCTTCAATACTGACAATTTTATCAGCAAAAGCCGACTGCAAGGCTAGTGCGGCTTTCAGTGAAATATTCGATCCTTTTATAAACATCTCAAAATAGTCGACATCTCCACGCGTTATTGCCCGTTTGATTTTATTCAATATTCCATTATTTTCATTCATGAATTGTCACCTTTCAACTTTTTTATAACAAGATCGCACGAAACACAGTTGCGAACACATACCCTAAGACTAAACATGCCGGGAAAGTCAGGATCCATGCCAACACCATTTCTTTGGCAATGCCCCAATCAACTTTATTTAACCCTTTAGATGCTCCGGCGCCCATCATTGAACATGCTTTCGTGTTGGTGGTACTGAGTGGTATTCCAAACATCGTAGCGGCGATCATACTACCGGATGCGACGATTTCAGAGGCAAAACCTTGGTATTTCTCTAAGTTGACCATATCCATACCCATTGTTTTGATGATTCGATAACCACCGATCGATGTACCGATTGCCATAACTATAGAACACAAAATCATGATCCAAATCGGAATCACCATGTTTCCGCTTCCAAGGGCCGGATAAATCCCTCCGATAATCAAAGATAGATAAAGAACACCCATAAATTTTTGACCGTCTTGCGCTCCATGACTGAATGCCATCAAACTGGCACTGAAGATCTGCCCAACAGCGAAAAACCTGTTAGCTTTCCGACGTTTTGATTTATGGAACAGAAATGCAATAATCTTGGTTGCATATAGACCCAACAGAAATCCGACGACTGAAGAAATGAAGATTCCCAAAAGTACTTTTCCGAGGGGACCTGCATTAAATGCATCTAATCCGTTTAACGACATTCCGGCTCCCATTAATCCGGCGATAAGCGCATGGCTTTCACTGGTAGGTATTCCATAAATCCATGCACTGACGGCCCAGATTACAATTGATAACTGAGCAGCTCCAAGAGTGATCAGTGCCTGCGGTCCTGAGCCGATGGTGATGATACTCGCTGTCGTCGTAGCAACCGCTGTTCCCATTAGGAACACACCCAAAAAATTAAAGACGGCACCCAATACGATAGCAGCCTTCGGATGTAACACTCTTGTCGCTACTACAGTTGCGATGGCATTCGGTGCATCTGTCCATCCATTAACAAAAATCGAGCAACAAACTAAAAATACAACAACGATCAATATAGGTGTCATACAAGTTCCCGACCTCTCAAATGCCTTATGATATATTAACGGTGATTCTCAATAATCACTGAAGAAAGTTTCGGTATAACCTGTTTCTTTCTGGAAATTACATCCGCAAATACATATAAATCACCGTTACTGATTCCCGGATAGGCTTCTTCGGCAATCCATTTTTCTCTGCCTGCATAGAACATCGTAGAACCATTCTGTTCCAAACTGGTGAAAAGCATCAGCATCAAATCGAGTTGCTTATCTTGTGCATAGGCTTCCATCGCTTCTAATAACTCAACTCGGATCGGTTCTAATTGGTTGAGATCATACAGACTCATCTGACCAACTGACAGTTTAGTTTTGAAGATATTGAACTCTTTGATATCATGCTCAAGAATTTGAATCGGTGTTTTCTCATGCAGACCAGCACCAATTGTAAACATAGATTTAGCCAACTCATCGATCTGAACATCCGCTTGCAGTGCCAAACGCCGTGCCGTGTGAAAATCGATTGATGTCGTGGTCGGTGATTTAAAATTCAATGTATCGGAAATGATGGCTCCGCATAAGAGGCCAGCTGTATTCTTGTCCATCATCATATGGGTTTCTTCATATAGATTCGCAATGATTGTACACGTACTTCCGACTAATTGATTTCTAAACATGATCGGCTTCGTCGTTTGAATATCACCAATACGATGATGATCGATGATTTCAATCAGATCGGCTTCCAATATTCCTTCTACACTCTGTGAGATTTCGTTATGATCGACCAGAATTATTTTTTTCTTTTTCGCATTCAATAAATGATAACGTGAAATCAGTCCATGGACGCGATTCTTATCATCAACAACCGGATAACTACGATAACGAGTCTTAATAATCTTGTTACTGACATCTTCCACGAATTCATTTCGGTTAAACGTAATCAAACCAGTTGTCATGAGGTCTTTGACCGGTGATGAATAAAAGATAAAACGCGATGTATTTAGCGTTCCATGTCCGGAAATGATAATGGCACATCCTTTTTCTTTTGCTTTTTCAATGACTTCATCTCGAATAAAATCAGCCCAAACAACCACTAAACAAGCAGCGTTTTTTTCTACGGCTTGGAGTTGTGCTTCCCAATCATTTCCGATTATGACGGTTCTATCGGCAAGTTCATAATTATCAAGTTTATGTTCCGCGACTGCGATTATACTGACTTTACCATTCAATCGAGTTGTTTCAGGCGCATAGATCAGTTTACCTTTGATGGTTTTGACGATATATTCGATCGGTGTTTTCTTTAATAATTCGATACTCTTTGCGGTATCGCCCATCGCGACAGCGGTAAGATTTGAATTGGTGACCATACCTAAAAGATGATTCGCTTCATCCGTGACAACTAAACCACGTTTTCCACCATTTGAATTCATCAATTGCCAAGCTTCAAAGATCGTTGTTTCGGGCATGATACTGATCGGACGGTCATATTCAATTTCTTGTAATTGAGATCTCGCATCATCTAAATACTCAGGTAATTCAAATTCGAATCTTTTGAGCAGATATGAAGTCTCATTGTTGATATCACCCAAACGACAGGCTACCGCTTGAACCCCCTGTTTTTCTTTGAGTTGCGCGTACGCAATCGCCGAACAGATTGAATCGGTATCAGGATGTTTGTGACCGGTAACATAAACAGTATTCTGATCATTAGGTACAGTTGTCATAAAATTCTCCTTTTAGTCCGCACTACTATTTTATTCCATAATTGGTGATTTGGCACTACATATAGTAGAAACATTTCTTTTTTTACACATTGTGCCCTCGAGATTGTGAAATTTGTCAAAATCACTACTACTAACACTGTCAAATTTGATATACTAATTACAAATACAGAGGGGAACTGTGGGGATATATGGAACTATACTGTGATGAATGTACATTGTTTCCGATTTATAAGATAAAAGTACAAACGCTGATGGACTTTAACCGAGCTAATCGTTTTAATATTGACCGTAACTTTCCAACTAAAAATGATGACTTTTTCACCTTGGAAAATCACCAGAAACAGCTTTTAGATTCATTGCTGAATTTTGAAAGAGATACTGGCTATTCTTTCGCTGTCTTTCTGAATAAAGGAAAGAAAATGATTGGGAAAGCTTCCCTTTACCGAGTAACCGGACCCAATTATCAAGATGCCTTTTTTTCGATGGTGATCGACTTTCGCTATCAAAATCGCGGTTATGGGGATCGAGTGATAAAGACTTTGATCAGATTTGCTTTCGAGACGAAACAGCTTCATCGCATTGCCTGCGAAGTGATGCCGACCAATAAACTATTTATTAGTTTACTTGAGAATAATGGCTTCGTCTTTGAAGGCACTAAACGTAAAAGCGTTAATGTGTTAGGTATTTGGGAAGATCATCTGATTTATGCACTGTTGAATCCAAAAGAATAGCTGGCGTAAGCCAGCTATTTATATGTCAAATTGTTCATGATTTTTTTGTGGAAATAAACCTTTCGTTTGTTGAAAGTCTTTAAGCCATGTCCTAAATTCAATCAACCGTTGCGGATGATCACCGAAGTGCATCGGTAAGAATATTTCAGGACGAATCAGCGAAACAAACATTCTTGCACCTTCATCAAAGTCTTTGCCCATGCGTGGATCCACAGGGAACATCGCAACATCAACGGATGCTTCAGCTAAATCGGAAAGTTCACTCAAATATGATTTCTTCGCATCTGCGATCTCTTCAGGTGTCGATTCTTCTTTCCAATGCCAATAATTAAGATCACCGGCATGAAACAAGTTTGTTCTTTCGGTTCTGACTAAAAAACTAACTCCCGCATCGGTACTTCCCAAAACACGAATGTTGATATCACCGATATTGATATGATCACCCGGATCGACAATATAAGCATTAATGTCGGTTGGTACCGGTACATCGGAAGAAACAACAAAAACTCCTTTATGCTCGAATATCTCGGGATTAAAATGATCCGGATGACTGTGTGATACAAAAAATATTACTTTCTTTCCAGACGTATCAACGGCTTCAGGTAATCCTTCTTTATAATAGTCAAAAATCAATAGTGCCTCATCCGTTTCTACCATATAACCGCTATGATATATATATTCTATTTTCACAAGATCCCCTTTCTCCTTATTGTTCGGCAAATTGCTTTCCTAATTCAACACAAGCACATAGACTTTCACCACCCGGTGTATCCAAAGTTACTAAGCCCTCCGCAAATAACTCAGCTCCGTCTTTCTTGACACGTTCTTCCCATGCTTTCATCCAGGGTCCTCCACCCCATCCGTATGATCCAAAAAGGGCAACTTTTTTACCCTTTAAGAATTTTTCGCATAGTGTGAAAAATGGTTCAAATTCATTTTCTTCCAAACTTTCGGTTCCGCTGGCAGGACATCCGAATGCGATCTTATCGAAATCAGCGATCCGCTTCGGATTGATCAACGATACCGAATAAACAACTGCTTCTGTCTCTTTCTTCGCTTTACTAATACCCTCGGCAATTGATTCAGCCATCATTTGTGTATTTCCTGTGTGACTGTAATAAACGATCAGGATCTTTTCCATGGGGTTTCCTCCGTGTTCTATAATCAAATGATAGGGAGTAGTCCCTTCAAAGTCAAGTCGGATACTAGATTACGAATACTTATAGATTCATAGTACACTTTCTTTTATATCGAAATGTGAAAAGAAGATGAATGATATTTCATGCGAGAATGGACATTTTACTCTTTTTGTCTGATAATAGTACCTAGGTGATACCATGAAAGACTATGAATTAGATGAAATGACCCGGCAAATCCGGGAATTCTGCGATCTGCGCGATTGGCGTCAGTTTCACAGTCCCAAAGATCTGGCAATCGGTGTCAGTACCGAAGCCAACGAATTACTGGAACTCTTCCGTTTTAAAAGTGAGCTGGATGTAGAAACACTCTTACAAGAAAACCGTGACGCTGTCGGTGATGAATTGGCAGATGTCTTTTACTATCTTTTACGGTTTGCGGATCTCAATGGTTTTGACTTAGTCACTGAACTAAAACGTAAAATGAGTCAAAATGAAAAAAAGTACCCAGTTGAGAAATCCAAAGGTAAAAACCTAAAATATACTGCCTATGAGCATGATTAGAACCCAAGCAAGTTCTGGATCGATCATGATCAAGTCTGACACCGTCAGTATTGTATGGCGTAAAGCCAATGGAGTCAGTATGACTTATGAAACGATTCCCACTTCATCTCTTCCTAAAGACTTGGTGATGATTGTTATGATCACGGTCTTCGGTGTCATTATGATCCAATACGCTTTCCTGTTGGTGATTCTGCTAGCATCTGTGATTGCGGGTGTCGGATTGCTGCTACTATCACAAAATGATGTTCGTTTTGCGACTGTAGCTACCAGTCATCAATTGAATCAGGCGTTAAAAACGGTTCTGCCTTTGACTATCGAAGAAGTCAAAAAGGCACCGAAACAATCCATTGATGATGGTCTATTCATATCGCTTGTGTCAGTCATGCCCGCTATTGCGGTGGGATTTTTAGATGTTCGTCTCAGTGCTATTGTAGCCGTGATCCTTTATTTCTTTTTGCGGGTCACTATGGAACGTGCTTATTGGGAAAAACTCCCCACTTTTTTGAGTGAACCGTATACCGACTTTCAATCCTGGTTTTTTCGGGATTGCTGCCTGTCGGACTCCGATATTGAAGAATTGATCCTGCTTATCGAAACACTTAAAAATCGTTGAACAACGTCCCAAATATGAACTAGCAGTCAAACAAATTGAACTTCAACTCACTCAAACAGCGTGTAAAAAAGAGAACTGACATTCTCTTTTTTAGTTTCATCTATATTATTTGTATGTAGCTAATATTTCTTTAACTTTTTCGAAACTGATATTAGCGTATTCATCTTGGTCGACCTGCATATTGGGCGAAGTCACACAACGGTGTAGACAATGTTGGGTACGTAATTCAAATTTCTTATCCACTGTCGTTTGACCCACATAGATACCCAAATATTTTTCCACTTTGCGTATTAGTTCGATTGAATCTTTTTTAGCACAACGTTCTCCATTACACATGATGACGACATGGGTCGCATTTTCTGCCAATAAACTCGGGAAGCGATGAATAAGTGATTTGATTATAGGAGCAGATGTTTTCATGATACGCATGATTTCAGGCATCAGATCATTGGGGATGCATCCGAATATTCGTTGTGTTTCTTTTAAAACGAGAATCAGTTCGCTTTGATCTGTCGAAGCAAATGAATTATCGTAATAATCCAACATGGCTTTGAATTCACTGATCTGTTGTGCTGTTTTATCCATGATGACTCCTTACATATTGTTACTCTCAGTATAATTCAGATATAAAACAAGTTCAAGTTTCTAAATCAGATTCTCAAGGCACTCTTCGTCGATGAAACAAATCACATTACGTTCAATCAACTGTGCTAATCGTTGCGCTGTATGATTACCCGAGAAACAGTTATGCGGCGTCAGGATCAAATTTTCACAGTTCCATAACGGACTCTCTGTCGATAAGGGTTCGTGAGTAAAAACATCTAACGCTGCATGTCCAAGATGATGATTCATCAAACTTTCGCACAGATCTTCTTCATTTACAACGCCTCCTCGACCGATATTCAGTAGCGTTGAGCCCTTTTTCATTTGAGAAATCATTTTTTTATCGAATAAATTTCGTGTTTTATCGTTTAATGGTAACGTAATAATGACCGCATCCGCAATCGGCAACATAGTCGCGATTTCATCCATTGAAATCGTTGCGTCAAACCCTTCGGCTGGATGTCCACTACGATTGACGCCGGTAATCGTCACACCGAATGGTTTAAGACGAATGGCTGTTTCGTAAGCGATACTACCTGTTCCGACGATAAGGATCTTTTGCGCCTCGAATTCACTCAGATCCGCTCGACGCTTCCACTGCGCTATTTTTTGGTTCTCGTAGAAAAAATGTGCTTCTTTCATAAACGTCAATAATTGAAGAACGATCCATTCGGCGATTGGAGCACTGTAAACACCTCGTGCATTACTTACTAGAATTCCTTGATTTTTTAGTTTCTCGACGGGGATCCTGTCATAACCGGCACTATTGATCTGAACCCATTTTAACCTTGTAAAAAGAGTTGGATCATGGTGAATAAAATAGCTTCCACCGACGACGATATCGATGTTTTCCGGAGTATCATAGGTTTCTTTAGGGTCACTTAACATGAACACATTCAACCCCGCTTGTTCTAGTGTGGATTTCAACAACCATGGATCAGCGGTATCGGATATCAAGAGGACATTGAGTTTTTTCATCGACTGCCATTCTCCTTTACCGCCAAAATAAATAGCTTAGCCGCTCTTGCAAGTGAAGTTTCGTCAATATCAAAAAGTGGATGATGATGTGATACACCGGTATTTGGATCACTTGAGTTTCGTGAACCGACTCGCATATAAACACCGGGTCGTAGGGCTAACAATTCCGCAAAATCATCAGCTCCTAAACTTTGCGGTACATTTGATTGGATTGTCTCTTCGCCAAACTCACTGCTACATGCATTGACCATTCGACGCGTCCATTCAGGATCGTTGATCAGTGGAGCATTAGCATCTTTAAAGGTGATTTTAACACTTGCCCCATTAGCTGCGGCTGTATTCTCCGCAATCCGGGTAACGGATTCATTTAGTAATTTTCGGGTAGCATGGGTAAAAGCACGGGTCGTTCCTTGGATAAAAGCGTTATCTGCAACTATATTGTAGGAAGTTCCTGATTGCAGAACACCCACACCCACAACGGCTGACTCGATTGGATCCACTTTACGACTCACGATCGACTGTAGTTGGGTAACGATGCTGCAAGCTGTATATAAAGCATCGACACTCAGATGAGGAACCGATACATGTCCGCTTCGACCGGTGACAGTGATATCAAAACTGTCGCAGGAAGCCATCATGGGTCCGCTTCTAACGCCGATGAGTCCGCTATCCAAGCCGGAATCGACATGAAGGCTGAACACCGCATCCACGTTTTTCACTTCATTTGCGTTGATCAGTTGCAAAGCACCATGGCCGATTTCTTCGGCAGGTTGGAACACCAGTTTAACATTCCCATTCCAATCAGTTTCTGTTAGTTTGAGAACCTTCGCAGCTAAAAGCAGCGAAGCTGTATGTGCATCATGACCGCAGGCATGCATGATTCCTTGCGTTTGCGAAGCATACTCACACGTTTTTTCATCTTGCATCGGGAGGGCATCGATATCAGCTCGAAGAAGGATTGTTTGATTAGAGGATTGTTGTCCCTTTAATTCAGCTATTATCCCGGTTCCACCGAATCGATGATGTGCGATTCCCATCTTGTCGAGTTCTTCTTCGATTTTGAGAGCTGTTTGAAATTCTTCACCGCTGTTTTCGGGATGCATATGAAAATACCGTCTCAGATCAATCACATACGCGCTATTTTCAGCAATCAATGTGTCTAATTTTGTCATAAAGGGTCCTTCTTTCTGAATGGTTAAGTAAAAGAGGTTCGCTTGAACCTCTTATTTGCTTTTTTCTTCGTATGATTCAAATGCGGTAGCTTTTTCTGATTGACGAGCATATGCATTCACATGACCACTGGCTTTATTTTGATTGATCATTGTACCCGCTCCACCGACACATCCGCCCGGACATGCCATTCCCTCGAGTAGGTAACCATTTTTCTTTCCGGCTTTCGCTAACAGGATCATCTTACGACAATTCTGGAGGTTTTCAGCACGTTCGATCAGAATTTCCTTTTCGGGATCTAAGGTACGAATACAATTTTCAACGGCTTTAAGGACCCCTCCGGCAACCGCAAAACCGCGACCGTCTTTGGAGGCATCATTTAAGTGTGATGTAGGCTCTATTTCGCTTAGATCGATTTTTTTCGCGATAAACATCGCATTAACTTCTTCAAAGGTGAGCACGTAGTCAACATAGTCGTGAAGATCCCCATAGGCAGCTTCTAATTTCTTTGCTGAACACGGTCCGATAAAAACGATCTTTGTATTCGGATATCTCTTTTTGATGGCTTTGGCTGTTTCGATCATCGGTGAAGAAGAATCGGAAACACAGTTTGATTGTTCCTTAAGTTCATTTTTCGCTAATGTCTTCCAAGCCGGACAACATGATGTTGCTAAAAAAGGAATTACGTTTGGAACATGTTTAATATATTCATTGGCTTCATTGACCGCTGTAATGTCAGCACCGTAGGCGACTTCTTTTATATCGGTAAATCCAAGTGCCGATAGCGCATCGATCACTTGATCGGGACTGATCTTATCACCGAATTGTCCGACAAATGCCGGCGCAATAATAGCCGAAATCGTTTCGTGATTTTCGATACACTTGATGACTTGATAGATCTCACTCTTATCCATGATAGCCCCAAACGGGCAGTTGACCATACACATTCCACATGCAACACATTTTTCGGTCACGATGACAGCACGATTCTGATCATCTTTAGTGAATGCATTGACGCCGCAGGCAGCGACACAAGGCCGTTCATTGCGCATGATGGAGTTGTAAGGACAGACATCATAACATTTTCCACATTTTATACATGCTTGTTGATCAATAAAAGAATGACCATTTTGCATACTTGTCGCATGGGTTGGGCACACTGAAATACAAGGATGAGCTAAACATCCATGACAGGTATTCGATACGAAATAACTCTTTTCTTCACACGCCTCACAGGCATGCGGTATCACTTTAAGCAGGTCTTTACTGACAACTTGGGTACTGAGTGTCTCTAAATCAAAATCCGAAGTAAAACCATCATCACAACTATCTCCAAGATCCATATTCATAGCTAATCGTACGCGTGTACGAACGATTTGACGTTCACGTTCAACTGATTCACGATATTGCGGAACATCCCCTTCAATCATTTGATAAGGTATTTGTTCTATTTGTTCAACATCCCAATTTTCGTAAGCTGCTTTGGCTACTGATTTAAATACTTCCCGACGCAGGTATGTAATCGGTGTGGCTAGTCCTCGCATAATATCCTCCCACTCCAAATTGGATTTTCTACTCTATAATTATTGCACAAAGTTTGGTAAAATCAAGGAAGGACAGGAAAGTAGTTTGTCAATCCTGGCAATGTAAGCACATACATTTATAAATGTTTGCTAGAAATCGAGTAATTCTCACATGAAAGTAAAAAACCCTTTTAAACCGATCCTCTCTTCTGTACTTGAAGACTATGATGGATCCATTCCGGAAGATGGACGTCTTCGTGATATTGAACTAAAAAATACTGAACTTAGGTCATTATCGATGGAACGCATGGAATTCAACGGAGTCCGAATCAATAACGTGAATTTTTTTGAATGTGATTTAAAACAACTCCAAATCATTGATTGTCGTTTTGAGAATTGTGATTTTTCGAATTTGAAAGCTCCTTCCGCTTTATTTTATCGAAGTGAATTTATCGATTGTAAGGGTATTGGGGCTGATTTCAAAAAAAGTTCGCTTCGCTATTGTACGTTTGAAAACTGTAAATTAGCCTATATCGATTTCTCATCATGTAAGATGGAAAACATGATCTTCAAGCGCTGTGATTTTACGATGGGAGCACTGAGTCAATCAGTTTTGAATTCGATGACACTTATCACTTGTAATTTAGATGAAGTCGAACTCTTGGATACTCCGTTGAATGGACTCGATGTTTCCACTTGTTCGATCAACCATATCCTGTTCAGTGCCAATCAACTGCGTGGTATCACCGTCAGTTCCGAACAGGCTGTAGCGTTGATCTCACTCTTTGGGATCCATATAAAAGACGAATCGTCTAACTAGTACAACTCGATTACGGGTTGTATTTTTTTTATGATAAAAAAATCGGAATTACGTAGTTCGCAATTCCGATCAGATAAGTTCAAAACATTTACTGTTTTTGGATAACTGAATCCATCCATGGGCTCATCAAGTCAATTGCGATCGGAAGTCCATTCACACATTGACCGATCTTTGATTTACGATTGGCAGTACCATGAAAATCACTGCCACCACTCACATACAACTGATGTTTCTTTGCGAGATACTCAAGTATTTCGATCTGATCAGCGGTAAATGACGGATAATATGTCTCGATTCCATCTAATGGGTAGTCCAAGATCAGTTCTTCGATAAATAAAGTTATATCATCGACCCCATATTCATAGGGGTGAGCTAAGAAAACTAGCCCTCCTGCATCATGAATTAACTTGATCACAAAAGGTAAACTCGGATACGTTGATGCTTCATTCAAGAAGAAAATACTGTCAGGATTACTTAAGCCAAAGCGTAAAAACTTTTTATAACTAGTAAGTAACTCTTCACTTTTAGATTTGTTCTCCTCGTATAAGATCAGATCCTGATAGATAACTTTCTTACTGATTCCCTTACGGATTTCCGGTAACGTCAACTTTTCACTGAGACGATATCCGTGTGTCTGACAAATGGACACTAAGCGCGCAAATAATTCATGTTCTTTGCGTGTAAGTCGTTCGATATTGAACTCGGATCGATACCAGATATTGATTGCTTTCGGATCAACCCCATACCCTAATAGTTCAATAATTCGACCTTTATAGGAAGTAGCGATTTCCGTCCCACTTAACAAGATTCCTTTAAAAGGTGAGGGTACAGGTAGATGTTCATACGCAAAACAATGGTTATGATCAGTGATCGAGAAAATAGTTAATTGGGCTTGTTGAGCAAGCGTCAGTACTTCTTCAACTGAACAGACGCCATCCGAATAGGAAGTATGGCTATGCAGATCAGCGCTTAGACTCACCGTATGACCTCGCGGATCCGTCCTTTTGCTGAGGCTAATTTCTCGATGGCTTCATCATAGGAACATCCACACAAGATCATTGTGATGGCTGGTTTTACTTGTTGATGACTTTCTTCAAGTGTTTTCTGAGCGACATCCAATTCACATCCAGTTGCTTCACAGATGATTTTATGAGCACGTACGACGAGTTTCGCATTCGATGGTTTTACATCGACCATAAGGTTTCCGAATACTTTTCCCATCCGGATCATTGAAACAGTCGAAATCATATTCAAGACGAGTTTTTGGGCTGTACCTGCTTTTAAACGTGTTGATCCGGTCAATATTTCAGGACCCACTTCTACTTCAATGGCTAGATCTGTATATTTCGCCATCTCACTGTTTTTATTACAAGTGATTGCGACGGTTGTGACTCCGATTTCTTTAGCGTAAGTGAAACCACCAATACAATAAGGGGTACGCCCACTGGCAGCGATACCTATCAATACATCATTTTTTCTAAGACCGAGTTTGATCAGATCTTCGCGTGCTAATGTGGTGCTGTCTTCAGCTCCTTCTTGTGCTTTTCGCAGCGCTGAATCGCCACCTGCGATAATCCCCATAAACTCATCGGTCGTTGAAAACGTCGGTGGACATTCGGAAGCATCGATAACACCGAGTCTTCCACTGGTTCCGGCACCGATATAGACAACTCGACCCCCGATCGTCAAACGTTCGACGATCACTTCGATCACTTTTTCAATCGATGGTAATTCTTTGCGTATACTAAGTGCAACGGTTGCATCCTCTTCATTCATTAGCGTAACGATCTCGTGGATGCTTAATGTATCCAATAAAGTTGTTTTTGAATTGCGGTGTTCGGTTGTTAATGCTTGCAGATTGATTTCACTCATGGGTTTCTCCTTCGAGGATGATACCTCGTCCTGATGTAAGATACGGTAGATATTTCAACGACTCTTCACTAAGGTGTCCTACGACATTGACACGTTCATCAGCCGGTAATTCTTTGCGCGCAATTTCCAATTCTCCCGAATAACGAAGGAATCGTTCATTGCTGATTGTAATACTTCCTGCCGAACGGAATATCGTATTATCGGGTATGACGCTAGCTCCTGCTGTCGCATAAGTTCGTGATTCCTGGGAACGGAATACATGGGCACTGCTATCCGGACGATCATGATGCAAAGTTCCGAATAAGTGCTGTTCAGTATTGATCAATGTAGCCCTGAGTCGGACCACATTCTGATTCAGATCTGCCATTTGTTTCCACACTTTATCACTGACATCCGGATCACCGATCAGAACCAGATCTGATTCAGCTTGTTGAGCTTGTAAGATGCTTAGGAGAACATCTTGGTGACGATGCTCTTCGATAGTCGGAAGTCCTTCATATAAAGGTCCACGCAAATCTTTATCACCTGCTACAAAGGTCATCGTTGCGATATCTTGCTGATGCAGGAAAACATTGATGACTTTCACATGTTCGATCGATAAAGCGGTATAAGGTTTCGGATAGTAATTATGGCAGGCTTGGATATGTGTGAAATCAGCCTTATAATGCCTAAGTTCATCAATTTCATCGCGGGTCAGCGTCGAGGCATTGAAGATGACGGTAAAGTCTTTGGTCAACTCTGCGATCTCTTCCATGCTGAATCCATAATCAACACGAATATGCGTCACGTAAAGTGATTTCAATTGCTGAAGTGTCTGTAATCCGAGTTTTTCAAGTGTTCGAGGACCCACATCGATCATCAACGAAATATTGGCCTTATGACAAAGTTCTAGATAGTAACTAACTTCCTGACGATAATCGCCTGACTTTTCCTCCGGGATATGCAACGATGTAAATGCAATCGATGCGCCGGCTTGTTTTGCTTTTGCCAGAATTTTTTCGTTATACTCATGTCCGGCACCGACATACAAAGAAATTCCAAGTCCTTTTTTCATGTTTTACCTCCGTGAAAAAAACCAAAACTCAAAAGTTTTGGCTATTGCTCAGTAAATGATGACACGCCTGTTTCTAGTTGTATTATATCGTAGTACGTATTCCTGTCAAGTCGTAAGCGGATAAATTTATTTAATTTCGTATGTGTTGACATCGGACATAGTTGTGTAATAATCTTAAAAAGTAAAGTAGTAAAGGACGGCTCTCATGGAAAAACAAGAAAAATTTCAATTCTCAAGTCCGATCACCGGACATGTGATCGACTTATCGCACGTAAGCGACCCCGTATTTTCACAGCGTATGATGGGTGATGGTTTTGCCATTGATCCCACCGAAGGACAAGTCGTAGCTCCCTTTGACGGAATCGTCGAAGTTCTATTTCCGACCGGACATGCGATCGGTCTAAGTAACGGATCAGGACTCAATGTATTGATCCACGTTGGACTCAACACGTTCGAACTCAAAGGCAAAGGTTTCACGATTCACACAACACAAGGTGCAAGCGTAAAAAAAGGAGACCTACTTTTGGAAATCGATATCGACGCCATCAAAGCTAGCGGGAAAACATGTATCACTCCAATTATATTCACTGAAAACCAAGAAATCCACTGTCACAAAATCGGTTGCGACGTAACTCGTAACGAAGATGGACTGGTTTCATTCTTGTAGGAAGGATTCTCAATGGAGGAAATACAAAAACCCTATACGATCGTTAAAGTTCTAAATAACAGTTCAGTTCTTGTGAAATGTTCTGATGGAGAATGTATATTTTTATCAAACGGTCTGGGTTTCGGAAAGAAGCCCGGTGAAGAGATCAGCAAAGGTACGATGATCGAAAAGAAATTCAATCTACACGAAGTATCAGCTCAGTTTGAAGATATCATCAACGGATACAGTCCGAATATCGTTAAATGGGTTGCTGAAGCCATTACCCTTCTGCATGAAAATATCGACGATAAGATTCGCAGTGAGGCGATCGTTGCTTTCAGTGATCATATCGCGGCTATGTTGGTTCGGATCCAGACGAACGAACCAATTGCCAATTTTTTCCTCTATGAAACAAAAGCGTTGTATCCTGACTCTTTCGCCCGTTCGCAACGCATCTGTGATGGCATCGGTGAACGTTCGGGTATCATGATACCTGAATCAGAAGTTGCCTTCGTCGCCATGCATATTCACAATATCGTTTCGAAAAACCCCCGATTGAAAGCCGAAAAATTAAATGCGATCATTTATCTGGTCGATGAAATCTTGAGAGAAGACGGTCACTTCAATGGAGATAAGAGTTCGCTGGATTATACTCGCTTTCTGACGCATCTGCGTTTCGTGGTTGAACGTGTGCTCAGTTCACAAGACCTCAAAGGCAATGAACTAGAACCAATGATTCGCCTACAATATCCACGTCAAATCGCGATATCGGAAAAGATCATTACCGTCATACAAGAAGAGTTAAAAAAGGAAGTATCGCAAAGCGAAGTTGTTTATCTAACCGTTCACTTGATAAAAATTATTTAAGTTGGGTGTTGACAACTGCAAACGCTTACGGTAAAGTAAACTCATCTAAGGCGTGTTATCGTAAGAGCAAGAGCCAAGACAGAGAAATCTGTTTTGGCTCTTTTGTATTCTCAAAGGGGATCACGCAAGAAAGGGGATTAAATGGCTACAATCAAAGAAGTCGCAGCGTTAACATTAGAGAAGTTAGGCGGAAAATCAAACGTTACTGCCAACGCTACCTGCATGACACGGTTACACGTGCGTGTTACGGACCAAAACAAAGTCGATATGGAGGGCTTGAAAAAAGTTGAGGGCGTCTTAGGCGTTGTTAACGGGGAAACAATCCAAATCGTATTCGGACCTGGTAAAGTCAACAAGGTCGGTGATGCTTTCTCAACCCTGACCGGAATCGCTATCGGTTCAGAATCAGCTGATGTCAATAAACTGGCAAGTGCTAAAAAAGATGAACTCAGCAAGAAATATGATAAGCCGGTTCAACGCTTCTTCAAACATTTCGCTAATATCTTCGTTCCTTTATTACCGGGTATTATTGCTGCCGGTATGATCAACGGAATCTTGAATGTTGTTAAATTCCAAACAGCCGGTGCTTATAACAATCAGTGGTGGTTTGCACTGATCGCTACAATGGGTTGGGCATTGTTCTTATACTTACCAATCTTGGTCGGACAGAATGCTGCTAAAGAATTCAGAGGCTCACCGGTTCTGGGTGCTATGGCGGGTGCGTTATCCGTATCTGTCTCCTCAATGCCTTTATTGGCTACATTCGGTACAGCTAAATCAGTGATTTTGCTTCCTTTGACCAATGCGCAATTCGTTCCTGCCAACGGCGGACTATTAGCGGCCTTGTTCGCAGGTATCTTCTTCGCTTATTTGGAAAGATTCACACGTAAATATGTTCCGGAAATTCTGGATACATTCCTTACACCGCTTATCACTGTTATTGTCGGTGGAGTCGTAACATTGTTGTTGATCCAGCCGTTAGGTACATTCTTAGGTCAAGCAATCTATGGTGGAATGGACTTCTTATATAATAAAATGGGCGTTATCGGCGGTTATATCTTATCAGCCGGATTCCTGCCATTAGTTTCTGTCGGTCTGCATCGTGTATTGACTCCGATCCATACGTTATTGAATAATCCTACCGGCCCTACCAAAGGAATCAACTACTTGCTTCCTATCCTTATGATGGCTGGCGGCGGACAAGTCGGAGCAGGTTTCGCTCTGTATCTTCGTACCAAATCAAAAGCTTTAAAGAATATTCTACGCGCTTCGATCCCAGTCGGAATCTTGGGTGTCGGTGAACCTCTGATGTATGCGGTTAGTATTCCGCTTGGTAAACCGTTTATCACCGCATGTTTAGGCGCTGGTGTCGGTGGCGTTGTCGCTCAATTATTCCATGTCGGCGCAATCTCACAAGGTGTTTCAGGTCTATTCGGACTGTTGATCATCGTGCCGGGATTCCAAGTATATTACGTTATCGGTATGTTGGCAGCCTATGCTTCAGGTTTCGCACTGACCTATTTCTTCGCCTTTGATGAAGGTAAGATTGAAGATCTGTTCGGAGAATAAATCTACGATTACAAAAGACCGGAATCAGTTCCGGTCTTTTTTTAGCAAATTTCAGTTTGTTTAATTTTCTTCCCCACTTTACTATTTGTAATGGTGTAATTCTGTAGATAAGGACCTAATGATTCTGAAATCCTTATATAGTCAACAGATTCTGCATTTTCACACTTCGGTTGGTCAATGATACAATGGAGTCTTTCGTTTTCTGAAGGAATACCATCAGTTTTTCCTGATC
>JBBRCP010000031.1:0-18763 GCA_038204785.1 Erysipelotrichales bacterium | reverse complement strand
TTTTATCAGAAAGAAGTCGTCACAACCTGCTTCTTCCGATGAAAATATCGCAATTCATAGTTCGAATATGAAAAAGATCGTCAATATCGACGATCTTCACTCGGTTTTTGTTTTGTGTCCTTTACAAAGGGTACAGTTTAAGTGTCGGTTTTCTTTTGGGAATCCACGAATCAATGGGTGAAAATCCCAATTGACAACTGAGTATAAAATGGTACGATGAAAAAAAGATATATGGCATAATCAATGAGATATAGTCGTAGAAAGGCGCAACACATGAAGAAAATAATCGTGCTTATACTGTCACTTCTCTTGTTTAGTTCTTGTACTGTACAAACAAAGTATGAGCTTATCAAAGATCCAAGCGCTGTTACCGAAGCAAGATGGGTTGACTATCTACCCATCTACTCAAGCCACATGCCAGAGCCGATCAGTACGATTTCAGATTCTAAGAGTCTCGCAGAATTAGTGGTAATCATCAATCGAGCGACCAAATCAACGGTAAGTCGACCGATGAAAATCCCCGAAGGTGACACACCGACGTTTACGAATAGCCTTTATATCGTAGGGAGTAAACAAGATATGACGTTGATTTACATCTATAATGAGTCAGATACAATCTATTTGACGGATGCGGGTCACTTGGTAACAGATAAGAAGATTTATGAATTATTTGTGGTACAGAAAAGAGACACTAAACGATTCAATGAGATTATTAAAGGGACTAAGTAGAAAATAACTTCTATAGTGTTGATCCGATAGTAATAAATGGATATCTTTTCAATGTGGTTGGTAACTTCATTCTGGTAATATCGTTGATTTTCAGCACACACTTAACAATTTTCAACACCATTATCATCGTTAGAATATGGATGTTTGTAGAGGTGACGATGATCAGAACTGGCAATAATAAGCGGATCACAGAAAAAAATGATAACGAATAACGAATTCAAACAGACAAAATCGAAAGTATAAAATCGAACGTTAATAAAAGTATAAGATCAGGCAGATATTCGCGTATCTGCTTTTCTCTGTTTTCGTGTATAATAATAGAGCAAGAAGGTGATTGGATGAAAATGATCGTTGGGCTTGGAAATCCCGGAAAAACCTATGAGAAAACCCGGCACAATACCGGCTTTTTAGTCGTTGATGAAATAATGAAACAATGCAATGTCGGAGCACTTCAAAATAAATTCAAAGCGCAAATCGCTACATTAACATTAAATAATGAAAATGTGATCTTAGTGAAACCTCAGACATTTATGAACGCCTCCGGTGAATCAGTGGGAGAAATTGCGCGGTTTTACCAAATCGATGCTTGCGATATCATCGTTATCTATGATGATCTGGATCTTCCGGTAGGGAAGGTACGGTTACGTGAAAAAGGCAGTGCCGGTGGACATAATGGGATGAAAAGCATTATTCAACACCTCCATACACAAGAGTTTCCGCGAATTCGTGTTGGGATCGATAAGAACCCGATGATACCGACGATCGACTATGTGATGGGTAAAGTAGAAAAAGAAAAACAAGCAATCTACGAGAAAGCGATTCAACACGCAGCCAAAGCAGCAATCGATTTTTCACGCTTGCCCTATGCGGAGTTGATGAACAAATATAACATGAAGGCCGTCGAATGAATGAGTTATTGAAACTGATCCAACAAGAATCCGCAATCAAGGCTTTTACCCAAGGTAAAGCCTCTTTTTCACATTTGTCTCCCACCCAAGAAGCCATTTTATTGGCTGCCAGTTATCGCTTGTCTCCACGATCGATCTTTGTGGTGAAGAGTAACTTATATCAGGCGCAGCATCTACATGCGAAACTACAACTATGGTTGAGTGATGAAGAACTGGCCTTGTTTGCGGTCGAAGAGTCACTGCGGGTTGAAGCCATCGCCTCATCTCCCGAAATCAATGTCCAAAAGATGGAAACGATGTCGAAACTTAGTAACGGTCATCCGATTTTGTGTATTACGCATAGTGGAGCCGCTGTTCGTAATCTGCCGTTACCCGAATATTTCAAGGCATCGACATTACAATTGAAAACAGCTCAGTTGATCGATCTTCAGAGTTTACAGAAACAATTACGCGATATCGGTTATACACCGGTCAATCGTGTTGATCAACCTTGTTGTTACGCATCGCGGGGGGGCATTATCGATATATTTCCTATCAACTCGGAATTTCCGGTTCGGATCGAGTTTTTCGATAATGAGATCGAAAGTCTTCGTTTTTTTGATTTATCTTCCCAACGGACAACGGAACTGATCAGTGAAATATGGATTCAACCGGCAACTGATATTCTGTTTACTCCCCAACAAATCATTGAGATCCATGAACGGGTTGAAGCGTTGCTTCAACGGGAAATGAATCGTCGTCAAATGTCGGATGGGATCGTGTTGGAAGAGAATATCCGACGTGATCTTGATTATATCGATCACCATATCAAAGAGAATCATCTTTACCAATATACGGCCGCACTGAGTGTGACGGCGAGTATTTTCGATTATACAAATGATCCGCTCGTGATCTTGTCGAGTGTTGAAGAAGTCAAAGCACATCTACATACATTAACGGAAGAGACGGTTGATTATATTCAAGAAAGAAGCAGTGACAATAAAACACTACCCTTGTTTTCAGTGTTTCATGACCTACCAACGATCTTAGCTAAGTATCAGCGTAATGATTTCCATCAATTTGAAACCATGAAGCAAGAAGTTCAATATCGTATTCATGATGCTTTTGTACCGCAGCAGACCTTGCCCCTGCATGTGAAACTGCTGGGGGGCATGGTCTTGAAACAACATGTGATCTGTTGTTTGAAAGAAGCAGAGATCAAACAATTGATTCCGCTTCTTATCGAAGCGAAGATCCCTTATACAATGGTATTGGATCGTTTAGATGAACCGCATCTGACACTCTTGCATCAAGATTTGGATGAAGGATTTGAGATTTCTTCACGAAATATTGTAGTTCTTACCTCCAAAGAGTTGTTTAACCATAAGACAGTGATTGGTCGTTATAGCAATAAGTTCAAAGAAGCCGAGACCCTGAGTACTTATCAGGATCTTCAGGTCGGTGATTATGTGGTCCATCACCAACATGGTGTTGGTAAATACTTGGGAATTATTACCCGGGAAAGGGAAGGTGTCCATAAGGACTTTCTTCATATCGTTTATCGTGGGGATGATACCTTGTTGGTTCCGTTGGAACAGTTTCAATTGGTACGTAAATTTGTTTCCCGTGAAGGGGTTGTTCCGAAGTTAAATAAATTAGGGTCAAATGAATGGGTAAAAACAAAAGCGAAGATCAAAGAGAATGTGAAAGATATCGCTGATCGATTGATCAATCTATATTCCAAGCGTGAGACGGGTATCGGCTATACGTATGGACCGGATTCAGAATTACAAAAAGAATTCGAGGATGAGTTTGAGTTCCCATTGACGTTGGATCAGGAAGTCGCTATCACTGAAATCAAACAGGATATGATGGCCGCTAAACCAATGGATCGGCTACTTTGCGGAGATGTTGGATTCGGTAAGACGGAAGTTGCGATTCGAGCGGCGTTTAAAGCGGTTGCTGAACATAAACAAGTGGCTTTTCTGTGTCCGACGACGGTCTTGGCTCGTCAACATTATCAGACGTTTCTCCGTCGTTTCGCCAATTATCCGGTCAATATTGCAGTATTGAATCGTTTTGTGGTGGAAAGTCGACAGAAAGAGATCGTCAAGGAAGTGAAAGAGGGTAAGATCGATATCTTGATCGGAACCCATCGACTACTCTCGAAAGATGTGAAATTCAAAGATCTGGGTTTACTTGTGATTGATGAAGAACAACGCTTTGGGGTGGAACATAAAGAGAAAATAAAGGAAGTACGTGAAAGCGTTGATGTTCTTTCGTTAAGTGCAACACCGATTCCACGCACTTTACAGATGAGTTTGATCGGTGTACGATCACTTTCGCAGTTAGAAACGCCACCGTTGAATCGCTTACCGGTTCAGACCTATGTCTTGGAAAAGAACCGTGGGGTCATCAAAGAAGTAATACAGCGTGAACTGGCTCGTAACGGTCAAGTCTTCTATCTTTTTAATAATGTCGCTCAGATCTATAGTGTTGCGTATCAGATCAAACAGGATATTCCGGAAGCGAGTGTCGCTGTCGCTCATGGTCAAATGAATCGTGAAGAGATCGAGGATGTTATGTTTCGGTTTACGCAAAATGAATATAATGTCATGGTATGTACAACGATCATCGAAACGGGTATCGATATACCGAACGCCAACACGATGATCATCGATAAAGCTGATACCTTTGGTTTATCTCAACTCTATCAGATCAAGGGTCGTGTCGGTCGTAGTGATCGTTTGGCGTATGCGTATCTGATGTATACACCACGTAAACAACTTTCGGAAATTGCGATGAAACGTCTTCAATCCATCAAAGAGTTCACTGAACTTGGGAGTGGGTATAAGATTGCTATGCGTGATCTGACGATTCGCGGAGCCGGCGAGATGTTGGGAGATTCACAATCAGGATTTATCGATACCGTGGGGATCGATATGTATATCGAAATGTTGCAACAAGCAATCAATGAAAAACGGACAGGGATCGTATTGCCTGAAGAGATTATGATCACCAAGCCGAACTATAGTGTTGATGCTTATATTCCGCAACCTTTCGCACCGCAGGATTACGAAAAGATCACGCTTTATCAGCGTATCGATAAAGCCGAGAATCAGCACGAGCTCAAAAAACTACAAGAAGAAATCGCTGATATGTATGGGAAACTACCTAAATCTGTGGCATTATTATTTGAAAAGAAACGTCTTGAGATCTTAATCACGGAACCACGAATTAAGAGTTTCAAAGAACTTAAAACGCATGCGCAACTTGTATTCAGTGCCGAATGGTCAAGCCATATCGACGGAGTTCGTCTGTTTAAAATGATTTCCGATCTATCACCGGAGATTACCTTAAAATACGCACAGGGTAATATTATCGTTAATCTTCCCAAGAGTCAGGATTGGCTAACACAAGCAACAACCATTTTGGATAAAACAGCCTCATTACCATTAAAAGGAGATAACCATGCGAATCGATAAATATCTAAAAGTAGCTCGTATCTTGAAACGGCGTGCTGTTTCGAAAGAACTAGCCGATCAAGAACGTGTTCTTATCAATGGACGTAAAGCTAAACCTTCACATGAGGTCAATGAACAAGATATCGTAGAAGTTATCTTCGGTCATCGCCGATTAAAAATCAGAGTTCTCAGTATCGCTATCTCGGCAAAAAAAGCAGATGCGGTGAGTATGTATGAGGTTTTAGAAGAGTCAATCGTCGAAAATGTGAAAGAAGATTCATCGATGTAGAAACAGTTGAAACACTGACACTCTTGCATTTTAATAAAATGTCAGTATAATAAAAATACGGAGATCGTTCTTCGGAAAATCAGGTAAACAAAAAAATGGCCCTAAAAACAATTAAAAAAAGAAAAAAATATCGGTTAAAATATATGAATAAATACGTCAGTATGGCGTTAATTCTGCTATCTTTTTCATTACTATATGCAGGTGGAAAAGAAGTGTGGACGACCTATCGCTTACACCAGCAACTCTCGGCTGTTCAAAGTCAACTGACGGGACTCACGGCTGAAAATGCGACCTTGACTGCGCAGAAAGATAAATTGATGGATGAAGAATACGTAAAGAGTTACGCCCGCGGATCGTATATGTTGTCCAAAGACGGTGAGCAGATCTTCTATTTACCGGAATCCGATACCTCAGGGAAATGACCGACGTCATTTCTCTTTTTTATGTACGAAGGGCTAAAGGATATTGTGTGCGTAAATTCACGAATGGTGATAGAATAGATAAGGTAAATAAAAGGAGATCAACATGAACAAAAAACCGATAGTACTGGTGGTCATGGATGGTGTCGGCTTATCCGATAACGCCTATGGAAACGCAGTAAAGAACGCTTATACCCCGATATTGACCGATTGTATGACGAATTATCCGTTTATCGCAATCAAAGCCCACGGAGTCGCAGTCGGCTTACCCAGTGATGAAGATATGGGAAACTCGGAGGTCGGACACAACGCTTTAGGTTGCGGACAGATCTACGCGCAAGGAGCTAAGTTAGTCAATCAATCCATTGCCACCGGCGATATCTACACATCGGATACATGGAAACTGTTAGCTGCCAACGCGCAAGGTCACACGATCCATTTTATCGGACTTTTATCGGACGGAAATGTCCATTCGCATATCGACCATTTGATTTCAATGGTCAAACAAGCAAAGATCGAAGGACTATCAAAGGTACGTATCCACATCTTATTGGATGGTCGCGATGTTCCCGAGACTTCTGCCTTGATCTATGTCGAACAACTTGAGACGGCTTTATCAGAACTCAATGATGCAACTTTCAATGCTCGTATCGCTAGCGGCGGCGGACGTATGAAAGTAACGATGGATCGTTATGAGTCTGATTGGGGCATTGTTGAATTGGGATGGAATACACATGTCAAAGGTGAAGGTCGTAGTTTCACTTCGGCTTCAGAAGCCATTGAAACCTATCGGGCTGAAACTAACGTTACGGATCAGTTCCTACCGGCATTCGTGATCACTGAAAATGGAAATCCGGTCGGTAAGATCGAAGACCATGACAGTGTGATCCTATTCAACTTCCGCGGCGATCGTGCACTTCAGATCTCCAATGCGTTTGAACAAGAGAATTTCACTAAATTCAATCGCGGTCCTAAGCCGGACGTTATGTATGCGGGTATGCTTCAATATGATGGAGACCTTAAGATCCCAACATTATTCTTGGTGACACCTCCGCATATCACACATACTTTATCGGAATACCTGGTAGCGAAGGGGGTTTCTCAGTTCGCCATCTCAGAGACGCAAAAATTCGGTCACGTTACCTATTTCTGGAACGGTAACCGCAGTGAAAAGTTCGATGCGAAGTTAGAAACATTTGAAGAGATCAAGTCGGATCTAGTTCCATTTGAACAACGTCCTTGGATGCAGGCAGCACAGATCACCGATCGTTTAGTGGAAGCTATTCAGAGTTGTGACTATCAGTTTTTAAGATGTAACTATCCGAATGGCGATATGGTTGGTCATACCGGTAATTATCAGGCAACGATCATCGGTGTCGAATCAGTAGATTTAGAATTGAAACGTATCCGCGAAGCAGTTGAGTCAGTCGGTGGGATACTCATTGTAACAGCCGATCATGGGAATGCGGATGAAATGTATGAGAAATCAAAAGATACCTCGGCGAAACCTAAAGCCAAAACCAGCCATACATTAAATAAAGTTCCACTGATTATTTTGGGAGCGGATGTTACGATGAAACAAGGCGATTTTGGTTTAGCGAATGTTGCATCTACAGTTGTTGAACTCTTGGGGTTCAGTCCTGATCCAATCTGGTTGGAAAGTGTCATTACTAAATAATCAATATTAACGAAACAGATATTCACTTGAATGTCTGTTTTTCTATGAATAAGCAGAAAAAAAACATCGAATACGATGTCTGTTTCTCTTATTGACGATCAATCAGGGCTAACTTAAGGGTTAAAGCGAGTGTCTTACCATCGGTTAGTTCTCCTTCGAGGACTTGTTTAACCAAATTTTCAAGAGTGACACTGTGTACATTCAGAAATTCATCGGTATCCAAGTGCTGTCCGACAAATTCGATTTGAGGAGCGTAATAGAGATAGATGATCTCTTCTAAATAGGCAGGTGAGGGAATGAATTGCCCCATCGGAATAACGACTTTGGCTTTATATCCGGTTTCTTCTTCAAGTTCACGCAATGCGCCTTCCATGGGGTCTTCTCCGGGTTCGCGTTTACCGGCTGGGAATTCCGTAAATACGCGTTGATGCGCATAACGAAACTGATCGACGACCAGAAATTCCCCGTTGTCCAAGCGTGCCGCAACACAAACACCACCGGGATGTTCAACGACTTCACGAAAGGTTATTCTTCCATTAGGTAATTCTACTTGGTCATGACGTAAGTTTACGATCTTGCCTTGAATAAGAGCTTTCGATGATAATTTCTTTTCAAAAAGTTCCATTGTTTCCACATCCTTGTTTGGTTTATTATAGCACAAGGCTACCTTACGTAACAGAATCCAAGATGATAATACACGTTGAGAAAACGTCGATTTACGTGACATGAAAAAGACGGGACATTGTAGGACTTTGAGTTCAATGGTATAATAGCGACTAGAGGTAGATGACATGAAACAAGGATTATTTATCACATTCGAAGGACCGGACGGCAGCGGTAAAACGACTGTCAGTCAATACGTGCTGGGTCAGTTAAAAACAGCCGGTTACGATGTGGTCTACACCCGTGAACCGGGGGGGATCGATATTGCGGAACAAATTCGTCATGTGATTCTGGATCCGAAAAACACCGCAATGGATAAAAAGACCGAAGCCTTATTGTATGCGGCCTCACGTCGTCAGCACCTTGTCGAAAAAGTATTACCAGCCCTCGCAGAAGGCAAGATCGTCTTGTGTGATCGATTTGTTGATAGTTCACTTGCGTATCAGGGAATTGGAAGAGGAATCGGTTTTGAAGAAATACTCTCAATCAATCAATTTGCCATTGAAGGTCATTATCCGGACTGTACCGTCTATTTGGATCTTCCGGCCGATATCGGTTTAAAAAGAATTGCAGATCGTGCTTTTCTTGATCGTTTAGATCAGGAAGATGAAGCATTTCATCGTAAAGTAGTGGAAGGCTATCAAGAAGTCGTGAAACGGTTTAAAGACCGTATCGTCGTCGTGAATGCCAACCAACCTGAAGAAAACGTTCAACGAGAGGCGCTGGCAGTAGTACTCGCGTGGGTAAAAGCTCATGTTTAAGGACTATCTGTTCAGTCGTCAACCGGTGATCGCAAAAATTTTGACGCATGCCTTCACTGAGAAACATCTTTCCCACGCTTACCTATTTACCGGTAGTAAGGGAACCAAGATGTTGGAGACTGCGATCCTGTCTGCTCAAACCCTGGTGTGTGAACACGCTGATCCGTTTGCCTGTGAAGTCTGTGAGAATTGCCAGCGTATCCTTAAAGGTCATTATGCTGATATGATTCTGATCAATGGTCATGGCCGTACAATCAAAAAGGAAGAAATCCTTAATCTGCAAGAACAGTTCAGTAAAACGGCACTGGAGAAATCAGGTAAGAAGATCTACATTCTTGATCAAGCGGAAAACGCTACACCGGAAGCATTGAATAGTTTATTAAAGTTTTTGGAAGAACCCAGTGGTGTTGAAACCTATGCGTTTCTGATCAGTGAACAACCCGAACGATTATTATCAACGATCGTTTCACGTTGTCAGACACTTCAGTTTCGTAGTATGAACGCGATTGATTTAAATGAACTTTTGATTGAAATGGAAATCGATCCATATGATGCCCATATTGTCAGTCAATTAGTGAATGATCCCGAAGAAATCAGTGCTACCGTTGAATCAGATGATTACCAAAGCGCATTGAATCTATTTGGAAAGTTTATCGATGATTACTGTAAGGCTCCGTTTCTTGGAGAGTTGTTTATGCAGACCGAAATACTAAAAGCGAAAGAGGCGTCGGAAAACCGTGCTCGTTTGGCTTATTTTTTGAAGATCGGGATGTTATTCTTCAAGGATGTGTTGTTTCAAACCGAAACATCCTCGGCTATTTGGAGTAAGCGTTTAAGTGGTTCACGTGCCAATATGGATGCCATGCGTGCCTTTACGATCTTTAACGACAGTGAATACAAAATCGCCGGTAATGCCAATTTAGGCTTGCTGATCGATTCGATTTTATATCAACTCAAGGAGGAACATTATGTCTGATACAAATCGAGATACCCTGCAAGCCAGTCTTGCGAGTGGTATCACCGAGTATAAGTTTGCGATCTCTATCCGATTCAAAGGAAATAAGAAGGCGTATACCTTTGGTACCAATCATGAAGGATATGCGTATGGTGATTTTGTTGTTGTTGAAACGATCCGTGGTTTAGAACTGGGTGAAGTCATCAGTGAGCCGCGTTTGATGAGTGAAGTACGCATTGTTACGGAACTGAAACCAATCTTGCGTAAAGCCAGTAAAGAAGACCAAGACCAATATGAACGCAATAAGATGTTAGCGAAAGAAGCCATGGTCAAGTGTGATGAATCGATTAAAAAATGCAATCTTCAGATGAATCTGATCAGTGCCGAATACACCTTAGATCGCTCTAAAATTATATTTGTTTATGTTGCGGATGAGCGAGTCGATTTCAGAGATCTATTGAAAGAATTATCGTCGGTGTTCAAATGTCGAATTGAACTACGTCAGATCGGACCTCGTGATAAAGCGAAGATCGTGGGCGGACTTGGTGTTTGCGGTATGGAAACCTGCTGTTCAAGATTTTTAGCTGAATTTGATGTGGTCTCGATCAATATGGCTAAAAATCAATTATTAGCACTGAATATCCAGAAACTTTCCGGACAATGCGGAAAACTGATGTGTTGTTTGAAATACGAAGATGCCAACTACAAAGAAATGCGTAAAGGGCTTCCTAAATTGAATGAACAACTCGATTATAACGGAAAACACTATCGCGTAACCAGCATGAACCTACTGACAAAAATAGCTAAACTGGAAAGTCGTGAAGAATCACTTTTCTTAAAGTTCGACGAAGCCTTCAAGGATCGTAAACCGGTTCCTGAGAAAGAAGAGAATTAAGTATGAAACGGCAGAAGAGTTTTGAGAATGATTGTCCGACCTGCTATTTGGTGGCAACACCGATCGGTAACTTGGATGAAATGACGCCAAGAGCGATCGAAATTCTAAAATCTGTCGACTATATCGCTGCAGAAGATACGCGTAATACGATGAAACTTCTGTCGCGCTTTTCGATTAACACAAAAATGATCAGTCATCATCAACACAATGAAAAAGAGAGTTCACTTGGGATACTGAAACTTCTTCAACAGGGGTGCAGTGTAGCGCTGGTGACGGATGCCGGTTATCCGCTACTTAGCGATCCGGGAGCGATCTTGGTTGAGACCATTGTTGCGGCTGGCTTCAATGTCGTCCCGATCAGCGGAAGTAATGCTTCTCTGAATGCGTTGGTTGCTTCTGGCCTAGCGGCTCAACCGTTTTTGTTTTATGGATTTTTACCGACCCAAGACAAAGAATGCCGAGCTGAATTAAATCAATTAAAAGCTTACCCATATACACTTATTTTTTATGAAGCTCCGCATCGTATCGAAAAAACAGCCACTAAATGTCTTGAAGTTCTTGGCGACAGACAATGTTGTCTGGCTCGTGAACTAACCAAAAAACATGAAGAATTCTTACGTGGTAGTTTAAGTGAATTGATTCCACTGTGCGAAGAGCTAAAAGGTGAGATGGTATTGGTCATCGAAGGGAATAAAGAAGAAAAATTTCCGGCTGTTGATCTGTCGGAAGTTAATGAAATGATCACTCGTTATATGCAATCAGGAGCCAGTGCTTCAGAAGCGATTAAACAAGTAGCGAAAGAAACCGGAATCAGTAAGAATGATGTTTATAGTCATTTTCACCAAAAAGGTGCTTCTTGACATTGATTATGAGAGATTGAGTTGGTATACTAATAATGATAATGACTCTCATTATCAGAGGTGATTCGTGAACCACAAGCAATCTCGTCAGCGTCAACGTCTACTGGAAGTGCTTGTACAGCACCCCGGGCATCTCAGTGCCGAAGAAGTCTACTCAATAATGAAAGAGAAAGACGATAAGATCAGTTTAGCAACCGTTTATCGTAATCTAAATCGATTAAGTTCATTGAATCAAATCAATCGTATCGATCATCCAAATGCAGGATCGATGTATGACGGTCGTGATTATCCTCACTATCATCTACATTGTGTTCGTTGTGATTCACTGATCGATATACCTGAATTGTATCTAGCGGAATTGAATGAGACTGTCAGTGAGCGTATGAACGCACAAGTTTTCAGTCAACATCTAGTATTCGAAGGGATCTGTGAAGAATGTCTAAAAATAGTTTAGCAATAGCTTCAAATGTCATATGACATTTGACATAAATGAAAGGTAGGATACTATACATGGAATTAAAAGGATCACAAACAGAAAAGAATCTTCAAACCGCATTTGCGGGCGAATCGATGGCTCGCAATAAGTACACCTATTATGCTAAAAAAGCTCGCGAAGAAGGTATGAACGAGTATGAGAATTATTTCTTGGAAACAGCCCGTAATGAACAAGAACATGCGTTCTTATGGTTCAAAGCGTTACATGATGGAGTGCCTACGACAGAAGTCAATCTTGTCGACGCAGCCGCCGGCGAACATTATGAATGGACAGAGATGTATGCTGGATTTGCTAAAACAGCTAAAGAAGAAGGATTCGATCGTTTATCTTTCTTATTCGAATCAGTAGCTAAAATCGAAAACCGTCATGAGAACCGTTACAATGATCTTCTTCAGAATTTAAAAGACGGAAAAGTCTTCAAAAAAGATGAAAAAGTATTCTGGGAATGCGATGTATGCGGTCACCAAGTAGAAGCGCTTCAAGCTCCGAGCGTTTGCCCGGTATGCGGCGAACGTCAATCTCACTTCCAAGTCGACATCAAAAACTATTAATCTCAGCAGGATCCGATGATGATTTAAGGCAACAGTGATTGTTGCCTTTTTCTATGATTATAGTAAATATTTCTATTTGACTTTAATATAATTAAATAATATACTTAATATAGTTAAATATAACGAAAAGGAGGCAACTATGGCAATCGAAGTCGTACCTGAGTGGATGGTAAATTTAGATGATGAAGATCTTTCATTTATAAAACGATTCCTGGTGAAATCCGGATCTCTAAAAGAGATGGCTGCTGAATACGGAGTAACTTATCCAACGGTTCGATTAAGATTGGATCGCTTGATCCAAAAGATTCGTATCAGCGAAGACAACATCAATGAACCTTATATTTCGTTGATCAAGCGTTTGGCAATCAATGAGAAACTAGATTTCGATACAGCGAAAGTACTGATCTCGGAATATAAGAAATCAAAGATATAAAGTACACTTGTAACAAAAAGATGATTATTCGAGATCTTAAGTAGATAACTCAAAGGAGAGGATAAACCATGAAAACTATTATCATTTTTATAGTTATACTACCGTTGTTTATTATGTTGTTTGTCGGTCAGGGATTTCTTCAGGTGCTACTTTCAAAATCAAAAAGTAAATGGCCGGGGTTAGTTCTGCCAATTGTCAACTTCTGCTTTTCACTCTTGGTCCTTATTGTGATGGCAATTCGCTTGTATGATGGTATCACTTTCAGAGTTTTTCCATTAATGTTTGTTTTTATTCTCTGCAATGTACCTACCTTGATTTTGATGTTGATCTACAGAACATATCAGAAGAAGAATACACCGGATGAGATTGAGAAGATGAACATCAAGGATCTGTAATAGAACTTATATTTAGGAATAATCAAGCAGCCGATACGTAATTCGGTTGTTTTTTGTTATAATGGGAACGGAGGTTTATTATGAACAATCTATTTAGTGCTATTCAACTCTATAAAAATCGGGAATCCAACCTTAAAATCAATCGTCGTCTTTATGGCAATAGTATGTTGGTATTGACGGTATTCTTTCATTTGTCATGCGTTTCCGCATTATTGGTGTATATGATTATTGGACCCTCACGGGGTTTACTTGGCTTCGCTATGTGTGCAGCGATTCTGCTCTATCGCGAAACGCTTAAACGTAAATATACGAAGTATATCTCTGCGAATAATGAAGAAGAATGGGAGACGGATATCGAAAATATTTTAAAAATTCACGATAAGCTCAATGCCAGTTTGGCAGAGATCACTGCAACTTGGATAATGGCACTTGTTTGGAATACCTACTTGCCGATCTTACTTGTTACGATCTGGACGACACTTCGTTTAGTGCTTGGATATCGCAAGTATGTGTTGAAGCTAAAGTAAGTCTGATGTTGTTTCGCTTACTTTACAAAATCTCGTTTCATCCGTATAATAAGGTAGAAAAAGTAATGATGGTAAGAGGAATCCGAACCTGTATTTCAGCGAGTAAGCATCTTGGTGAAAACATAGCGAAAAACGGATGAACATGATCTCAAAACTGTTTGTGTAATGACAAAACGTGACCCTTGCGTTAATGGATCAAGTGCACCTAAAGGTGAACTAAGGTGGTATCACGTGAAAGCGTCCTTAGACGAGGAAGCTTTTTTTTATAAAAAGGAGAAATTTCAATGACAAAACCAAAAGGAAATTATTATATTACAACGGCGATTGCGTATACCTCAGGGAAGCCGCATATCGGCAACATTTATGAGATCGTATTGGCGGATAGTATCGCACGCTTCAGACGCCAACAAGGATTCAATGTTTTCTTCATGACCGGGACAGATGAACATGGTCAAAAAATCGAAGAAAAAGCGAAAGCAGCCGGGGTTTCACCGCAAGAGTTTGTTGATGGAGTTGCCGGAACGATACGCGGATTATGGGATTTGATGAATACTTCTTATGATAAGTTTATCCGTACGACGGATCCTTATCATGAACTTCAAGTTCAGAAGATTTTCAAAAAGCTCTATAATCAAGGAGATATCTATAAAAGCATTTACGAAGGATGGTATTGTACAGCCTGTGAATCCTTCTATACTGATACGCAATTAGTTGACGGGAAGTGTCCGGATTGCGGTGGGCCTGTCCATAAGGAGAAAGAAGAATCTTATTTCTTCAAGTTGAGTAACTATACACAACGACTTGTGGAATATATCGATAATCATCCTGAGTTCATTCAACCAGAATCCCGTAAGAACGAAATGATCAATAATTTCATCAAACCCGGATTAAATGATCTGGCTGTTTCCCGTACCTCATTTAAATGGGGAATTCCAGTTGATTTCGATGATAAACATGTTGTATATGTTTGGATCGATGCTCTTTCCAACTACATTACCGGACTTGGTTATGATGTTGATGGGAATCATGGTGAACTGTTTAATGAGTTCTGGCCGGCGGATGTACATCTGATCGGAAAGGATATTCTACGTTTCCATACGATTTATTGGCCAATCATGTTGATGGCCTTGGGAATCGAACTACCAAAACAGGTATTCGGTCATCCATGGCTATTAGCGGGTGAAGGTAAGATGAGTAAGTCAAAAGGCAACGTGATTTACGCTGATGAATTGGTGAAATTATTCGGTGTTGATGCGGTACGATTCCTGATGCTTCATGAAATGCCTTTCGCTCAGGATGGTACGTTGACCTATGAAATCATGATTGAACGGATTAACTCAGAGCTAGCGAATATATTAGGTAATCTTGTGAATCGTACACTTACCATGACCAATAAGTACTTTAACGGTGTTGTGTTGAACACAAAAGTAAATGCCGACCCTGATCAAGAATTTATTAATTTAGCTGAAGCAACCATCCAACAAGTTACTGCTCATATGGAACATCTTCGTGTTCAAGATGCGATCGATGATATCTTCGAATTACTTCGCAGAAGTAATAAGTATATTGATGAAACATTGCCTTGGTCACTTGCGAAAAATCCCGAAGATTCAGCTCGTCTTCAAACAGTTCTCTATAACTTAATGGAGGCGATCCGTATTTCGGCTGTTCTGTTGGAGTCATTTATCCCGGAAACCTCAAAATCGATTCTGGATCAATTGAATACACAAGTACGTACGGCAGAATCAGTCGTTAAGTTCGGTGGGCTGGAGAATGGTATCACAGTGACGCCGACGCCTACGATATTATTTGCGCGTTTGGATGCAACAGAAGTCATGGAGAAACTAACTCCGGCACCGATCAGGTTAGAAACAAAACCGGAAATCAGTATTGATGATTTTTCAAAACTGGATCTACGGGTTGGCACGATCTTAAAATGCGAAGCCCATCCATCAGCCGAGAGATTATTAGTGAGTCAAGTTCAAATCGGTCCGGAAGTACGTCAAATCGTCAGTGGACTTGCGCATATCTATAAACCAGAAGACCTAGTCGGCAAGAAAGTAACAGTTATTGTCAATTTAAAACCGGTTAAACTACGCGGCGTCATTTCGCAAGGGATGTTGCTGGTAGCAGAAGATGACGAATCGACTGAACTAGTAGAAGTACACACTGTTAAAGACGGAAGTCTAATCAAATAAGCGGGAAATTCCCGTTTTTTTGATACTTGGAGGATACATGGTTAAAACAATCATCGTCACGCAAGAAGCCATGGCAGGGTTAAGTAAAAAAGATGTTCGATTAGCCAGTTATATCAAAACGGTCGGCCCATTGTCTCGTGAAGGAATCATTGATCCTTTCATGGCGATCATCGACTGCATCATCTCTCAACAAGTTTCTACGAAAGCAGCTCAAAGCGTAGCCAATCGCTTTTTTACACGATTCTCAACCTGTGATGCTTATGAGATTGCTTCCGCGGATATGGCGGAACTTCGAAACCTTGGGCTTTCGGGATCCAAAGTCAATTATATTCAAGGAATCGCTCGTGCTAAATTGGAAGGCACGGTTGATTTCAATAAGTTGGCTGAGCTTTCGACACAAGAAATCATGGAAATTCTACTTCCGTTAAAAGGTGTCGGGCGTTGGACGGTTGAAATGCTACTGATTTTCACCTTTGAGAAGTCTGATGTCATGAGTTATGACGATTTAGCGATTCGAAGAGGCATACAACGTATTTATCATAAAGACGAATGTACGGAAGAATTCTTTGCTAAGATCTACAAGCGCTTAAAACCTTATCAAACAGCTGCCTCTTTCTACTTCTGGCATGCTTCTCGATCCGCAACCAATATCCCATATAAATAACAGTAAAAAAAAGTGTGTCATAGTGAAACACTTTTTTTGGTGATTATTTGCGTCGAAAAGCAAGCAATATTAACTATTTATTTACTATCGTTGGGATCAATGTCGAACTTTTTAGTAAATAGATTAACGGTAATTTCATTCTCATCGTTTATTTTATTGGACTGGCTTTGTATCTCATTTTTAATATGATCGATTTTAAGATTCGTTTTGTTCTTCAACGAATCTAACTTATCATGATTTTTTTTCTGAGCTTTCTCCAAATCTTGGCTAAGTTTTTCTTGGATCTCCAAGATATCTTCCGATATTGAAGCTGTTATATTTTTTAGATCATTCATGTGCAATCCTCCTAATCCGCTTACTAAGCGAAAAATAGATTCTACATATCAAAGTTTCAATTCAATGAATGGCACATAAAGTAAATTGAAACTTCTTTTATATCAATGAAGATGTATCAGCAGAGATAAAAGAATTTCTCTTTTTATTATTGATGAAATCCACGATTGCGGAAAGATCATTATTGTTTAGAACTTCCATGGCTTCTAAAACTTCGGAAACCCGTTCATACTCAGAAATCGAAAACAGTACTGAGTCCGGTTGATTGTTTTTGAATACAAATATCTTACCAAGACTTTCAGCTCTCTCGCGTTGTGTCTTAAAGTTTTTAATGATATCCGAATTTGATACAATAGCTGATTTTAAAATTTTCATACTTTTACCTCCACGTGTTTGAAATATTTACTACATAGTTATTATACATCTATTCATATGTTTATACAAACTATTATTCAACAAAATGATTAGTGAATAAATTATAATTAAATTTAACATAGCATCGATCTATAAGATTGATTAGATGTTACTAGTTATCAACCAATGGAGATAAAGCCAGTAGGATATAACAGAATAGATAGCGCTATAAATAGTAGTGAACAACGCCGTCTAACACTGAATAGTCATTATTTATCCCTGATTTTGATTGAATTATAAGTTAATTTGGGTAGTTGGTCAACTAATTATGTAGATAAAGTGATCAAGCGACCATTAAACGAAAACAAGCGTAAAAGGCTTTAATAGTCGTTCTTTTAATGATTATACTAATAATATGAATTAAAATGTAAATAAAAATATGAACAATAAAACTAATAAAATGTTGACATAATATAAAAACAACTATATGATGGTTAAGTAGAAAGCATAAAAGCTTCCTGCTGACACTCGGGAAATTAATTAGATAAGATTCCCGGAGGAAGGAGATAGATGATGAAATTTCTACAAATGGAATTCGGAACGAAGAAATTTAATAAAGTTAAATTCAACGATCCGCTAAAACGTATTAAACTCGACAGCAAAACAAACACAGCGCTAATTAAAGGAAGTATGGATTCAGATTTCGTAAAGATTTGGGAACCAAGATCAAAGAAAGACTAATCAGAATATATCTGATTAGGAATCTGGCTACCTTGTTTATATATCGCATGGAATATAGGAGATCGAATCTGATATAAAGTCATGTCAAGGTTCATAGGGGCACCTCATGCAGGAAGGTTGGACTTATTTATGTTAACAACAATTGCAATCATCTTAATTATTTTATGGCTTCTGGGGGTAGTTACAGCGACAACCATGGGTGGGTTTATTCATATCTTGTTAGTTATCGCTATTGTCATGTTTTTAATCAGAGTTATTTCCGGAAGAAAAATTCTATAATCGATTGAACGATTGGATGGTAATACAAATGGACCCACGAGAGTGAGTCCATTTTTTTATCTTATAGGAAAGTTCTTTAAAGCTCAGAAAAAAAGTGCGACATTTTGGCGCACTAAAAGAGAATTGATTTATGAATGAATCTTACGTAGTGGAAAGCGTTGTACTTTTTCTACAAAGAGTCTCTTTATAACA
>JBBRCP010000030.1:0-19435 GCA_038204785.1 Erysipelotrichales bacterium | reverse complement strand
AACGGACCCAATAATCTACATGGAGGACTAAGCGGATTTAATCGAAAGATTTGGACAATCGAGGCGCTTAATTCAACTAAAATAACTTTACGTTTAATGAGCCCTGATCATGAAGAAGGGTATCCCGGAAATCTGAGTGTTCATTTTAGCGTTGCTGTCGATAATAACCGCGTTGTACTTAGTTATCTTGCTGTTTCTGACCAGGACACGATCGTCAATTTGAGCCATCACAGTTACTTCAATCTGCATGGAGATAATTCAATCATTGATCATCAACTTGAAATAATGAGTAAATTATTTGTCCCAATCGATAAATTTGGACTGTCCCTTTCACCACCGATTTCAGTTACCGAAACACCGTTTGATTTTACGGTTAAAGCGAAAATTGCGGACCGTATCGATCTAGACCATGAACAATTACGTTTAGGGAAAGGCTTTGATCATCATTACGTTAATTCAGCGGATATCACCCATCGATTATGCCGACTCAGTTATGATCGCCTTGCGATGAGCGTCTTTACCGATCTACCGGGTATGCATTTCTATACCGGTAATTATCTGGATGGAAAACAACGTGGCAAGCATCATGCTTCTCATGGGTGGCGTACCGGTTGTTGTTTTGAAACTCAATTTTATCCGGATAGTATCAATAATCATGAACGTCCGATATGCCTATTATTGAAGGATGAGTTATATGCACAAACTACAATATTTCAGTTTGATCTAACTGAAACAGGAGAATCACAATGAACATTGAACAATTACTTCAAATGATCGATAATGGCGGGTTAGATGAGAAATTCACCTCCATGTATGGTAAAGCCTCGATTGAACGAGAAAAGAACCGGCTTAAGATGTTATGCCATGTCTTCGATGAAAAATTTGACGGTACTGATGATGTGATGCTTTTTAGTGCTCCCGGCCGTACAGAAGTCGGAGGGAATCATACTGATCATCAACGTGGAAGGGTACTCGCTGCTGCCGTTAATATGGATGTCATGGCGATTGCCAGAGCCAAAGGAACTGATTTAGTAAATTGTTATTCGGAAGGTTATACGATCCAACCGGTCGATATTACTGTTTTGGAGCCGCTTGAGCATGAGCACTTTACCTCAGAATCACTTATTAGAGGCGTAGCCGCCCGTTTTCATGAGTTAGGTCACGCTATCGGAGGATGCGATATTGTCCTGCATTCGACCGTTCTGAAAGGCTCAGGCATCTCTTCATCAGCTGCATTCGAAGTTTGTATGGGTGTTATTTTGAATCATCTATTTAACCAAGGTGAAATTTCTTCAGTAGCTATCGCCCAAATCGGTCAAGCGGCCGAAAATCGTTTCTTCGGAAAACCTTGCGGATTAATGGATCAGATGGCCAGTTCAGTCGGAGGATTTGTTTTTATTGATTTTTATGACTTAAATGCACCGGAAGTCGTTAAAGTTCCGTTTGATTTCGCGACGAGTGATTATACTCTTTGTATTGTTGATACCGGTGGAAGTCACGAAGATTTTTCGGATGAATATGGACGTTTTCCTTCCGAAATGAAAGAAGTAGCTACATTGATGCATCATGAAGTTCTATCTGAAGTAGATGCGACTGATTTCTTCACAATGATACCGGAACTACGCAAACAGGTTTCAGATCGTGCTGTCCTCAGATCCCTCCATTTTTTTCAAGAGACCGATCGTGTGTTGCAGGAAGTCGATGCATTGGAAAACAATGAATTCCAAAGTTTCCTTGATTTAGTGATCGAATCCGGTCGCTCATCCTTTATGTATCTGCAGAATGTATTTCATCCGCAATTCATCAAAGAGCAGGGATTGTCGCTGGCATTAGCTTTAAGTGAATCCTATTTAAAAGGTCGCGGAGCTTGGCGCGTTCACGGCGGCGGTTTGGCGGGAACAATCCAAGTATTCGTAAAAAACGAAGATATGCAGGGATATAAAGCAATGATTGAAAATGTCTTCGGTCGAGGTAATTGTCATGTGTTGCGAATCCGCAGCGAAGGCGGTATCAGAATCTGTTAAGTGATGAAAGTATACAGTGAATGTATACTTTTTCATTCATATATCGTATAGTAACTACTTGAAAGGCAGGGTGTCGCATGAATGAATTGAACGAAAAAAGCCATATCGATTTAGCTGAAGATACCGATGTCGGATTGACTTATGAAGAGGCGATCATCGAAGCTAAACGTTGTCTTCAGTGTAAAAACAAGCCATGTGTTGACGGTTGCGTCGCACATATGAATATACCCGAAATGATGAGATTATTTTTAGAAGGTAAAGGAAAAGAGGCGTTGGAAGTAGCCATTGACGGAAACTGTTTTCCCGAGATTTGCGGCCGCGTCTGTTATCAAGAGATTCAATGTGAACTTAGTTGTGTGCGTAATAAAGTTAAACAACCCGTCAAAATCGGTAAAATCGAACGTTATATCGGTGACACATACACAAGTGAACTTAAAGTAATCCAAGCTCCCTACTTAGGGAAAGTAGCTATTATCGGAAGCGGACCGGCCGGTTTGGCATGTGCCCGTGATCTGCTTCAGCAAAATGTTGCAGTAACGATTTATGAGAAAAAGCAGATCTTCGGAGGTGTTCTGAAATATGGCATACCTTCGTTTCGTTTACCAAATGAGATTGTTGACGAGCAGATCGAAGAACTTAAAAATGCGGGAGCCGAATTTGTCGGGGATATCAACTTCAGCAAAACACTGAGCCTGGCTGAAGTTCTCAATCTCGGATATGATGCGGTATTTATCGGTGTCGGTGCTAGTGCCAGTAATTTTATGAAGATACCGGGAGCTAAGCATGAACGTGTTTTCAGTTGGAAACGTTTTTTAGAGGCTTATAATATCAATGATGGCAAAGATATCGAACTGTTGAAGAACGCAACGAAAGTCGCCGTCGTTGGTGGTGGTAACGTTGCGATGGATGTTGCGCGCAGTGCAAAAAGATTGGGTATGGATGTTGATCTTATCTATCGAAGAGCCTATGAACAAATGCCGGCACGTCTTGAAGAAATCGATGCAGCGCAAAAAGAAGGAATTATATTCCATTTACTGCGCGATCCAATTTCAATCGATGCGGATGATCTGCATCACAAAATTACCATTGTTTGTAAGAAAACAAAGTTAGTAGAAGATGTTAATGATGCTCGCGGTAAAATCATAGATGACGATGGATTCGAAGAATTCAATGCTGATTTGATTGTTATGGCCATCGGTTCTTCGGTCAAAGACTTACGTGAAGACGGATTAGATACTGATCAAGATAATCGCATTCTCGTTGATGATCAACAACGCACCTCACTTGAGCGTGTGTATGCCGGTGGTGATGCGGTGAGTGGAAGTGCAACCGTAATTCATGCGTTGAAAACAGGTAAAAAAGCTGCAACGAGTATCATTGCACAGTTAACGAAATAACGGAATACTAAGTTTGCCTACGAAAGGTGTGAAAGCAGTGCAATCATTAGATTTGATGACGATTACTGAATCAATCGGACTTACTTTGGCTGAGAGAAGTTATTTTCAGGATGGTTTTATGGATCGTCCAATGTATATGGTAAATACTAAAAAGCTTAGAATCCACTTGAATGTGAAAAGAACATTACCTTTTTCTGTTTATCGCAGTTTTTGCGACGGAATCTCTTTATCGACGCAATGTAACACCGATGTTGTTGTAACAGCACTTAAATGTGATCTGTCGATCAAGGATGTTCAATCTTATATCACACACATTACCAATGAAGCAAAACATTTATCTTGGATAAATTCAGTCTTGAGTACAGCTGGCAACGGAACCCTTAAATTTTTATGTACAGATCATACGGAAGCAACAAGACTTGAATCGATCGTTGATGAGCTCGGCGAACGATTAAAACACCTAGGCATCACTTACCCGATCGTTTTAGAGACTCGTGCAGTTGCCGACTATAATGTAGAAGACGTCATTCGACCTAAGGAGTCTGCACAAAATAACCATGCGGCAGATTTTAAACCACGTCGTAAAAATATTAAATTGGAAGATTATACGCTGGTTAAAATAAAAAACGTGCAGGAAGGTGCCGAACAGATTCGTGTAAAAGGAAAGATCTTCTTTATCGAGTCACAACTTCTCAGAAGTAGTGGAGCACTTAAACAGACTGTCTATGTTCATGATGAAGATGATGCGATTTGTTTTACCCGGTTCGCAAATGATGACGAAGAACAAAAAAAATTCAATGAACTCACAATCGGTGAAACTGTTGAAGTCTTCGGTGGCGCTCGTTATGATAAATATTCACGCGACTTGGTGATCAATGTCCGCGATGTCATGGTCATCAACGATTGGATGGCACGTAAAGATACATCCTCTGAGAAACGCATCGAATTCCATCTGCATACTAAAATGTCTGAAATGGATGGCGTCAGTACGATTGAGGAATATGTACGTCAAGCTTTCGAATGGGGCCATGCGGGATTAGCAATTACTGATCATATGTCGGTTCAAGCGTTTCCCAAAGCTCAAAGTGAAGTTAAAAAATGTCTTAAATTATATCCGGGTCGTAGTTTTAAAATGATCTATGGCGTTGAAATGAATTTGGTCGATCCATTACTGAAAATCGTCAATAAGGATGATCAACGCTTACTCAGAGATACTGAATATGTGGTATTTGATCTTGAAACTACCGGACTTTCTAGCCGCTATGATTGGATCATTGAATTCGGTGCTGTTAAAATCAAGCAGGGAGTCATTACGGAACGACTTCAAATGTTTGTTAAACCACCGGTGCAGATCTCTGCGTTTACAACGGAAAAAACAAATATTCGGCAACAGGATGTAGATAACGCAAAAAATGAAATTGAACTTTTGGACAGTTGGTTGGAATTTTTTGGGAATGCCGTCTTAGTTGCGCATAATGCTCAATTTGATATTGGATTTATCAATGCTACATTAAAACGTTATGATCGCCCGATCCTCGCCCATACTGTTTTAGATACCTTAGACATGTCACGAGCTGTACTCAAAGAACGTCGAGGCTATCGTTTAGGTCTTATTGCTCGTGGTTATAAAATTGCTTATGATGAAGAAATAGCTCACCGAGCCGACTATGATGCCGAAGTGTTAAGTTCGGTATTGATGAAATTGTTAAATGAGAAAGAAGCCAAACATTGTCTGCGAATCGGAGATCTACAGAACTTACAAGAGGATGACTCATTTAAAAAAGTCATGCGCAAACACGTGATCGTGATTGCGAAGAATCAAGCCGGTTTAAAACGTCTCTTTGAACTTGTAACGTTGTCGCATACGGATCGCCTTGCTTATTCAGGTAAAAATGCCAGTAAAAACGAAAGTGAAGAAGTTGCTGCCGAACCGCGAATTCTTCGCGATGATCTGAGTATTGATCGGAAAGATCTACTGATTGGGAGTAGTTGTTTCAATGGTGAGATATTTGAATTGGCCGCCAATCGTTCCTATGAAGAATTACGAAATGCAATGGCCTTTTATGATTATATCGAAGTTCAACCGCCGGAAAATTATCGACCGCTTATTGAAAGCAATTCGGTACCTTCAGCCCAGCGTATCTTGGTGATTCTAAACGATATCATCAAAACAGCAATTGAACTGAATTTGCCGGTGTTGGCGACCGGAGACGCTCATTATTTGACCTTAGCTCAGAAAAAATTCCGCGATGTATACATCCAGGCTCAAGGAATCGGAGGAGTACGACATCCTCTTTATATCTATAATTCACAACGCAGACAAATGACTCAAAGTCCGAATCAACATTTTCGTACGACCGACGAAATGATCGAAGCCTTCAGTTTTCTGGATCAAGACTTAGCAAGACAACTTGTTATCGATAATCCGGCGATGCTAGCGGAGAAGATTGAACAGGTTTATCCGGTCAAAGACCGCTTGTATACTCCGACGATCGACGGTGCCGAAACGAATCTATCCGAAATATGCTACTATAATGCAAAACGAATCTATGGCGAACCGCTGCCTGAGATCGTTGCGAAACGACTTGAAAAAGAATTACATGCGATTATCACCAATGGGTTTGCGGTCGTATATTACATCGCTCACTTACTAGTCAAGAAATCACATGAGGATGGTTATATGGTCGGCTCTCGTGGTTCTGTTGGTTCATCATTGGTTGCGACCATGTCTAACATTACCGAAGTTAATCCATTGGCCCCTCATTATGTGTGTCCGACATGTCAATACAGCGAATTTATTACTGACGGAAGCATTGGAAGCGGTTATGATCTGCCACAAGCTACCTGTCCCAAATGTGGAAGTTTACTCAATGGTGAGGGTCATGACATTCCGTTTGAAACCTTTCTCGGTTTCGAAGGGGATAAAGTTCCCGATATTGATTTGAATTTTTCCGGTGATTATCAAGAAAAAGCACATGCTTATACAAAAGTACTGTTTGGCGATAAGAATGTTTATCGTGCCGGAACCATCGGTACGGTAGCGCAAAAGACCGCATTCGGATATATCAGCGGTTATCTTGAAGAACTTGGATTGGAAAATAATTGGAAACAAGCGTATCGACTCTATGTGGCCACCGGTTGTGAAGGGGTCAAAAAGACCACCGGTCAACATCCGGGTGGGATCATCGTTATTCCGCAAGGAATGGATGTTCATGATTTTACGCCTGTTCAGTTTCCAGCCAACAATCCCAACTCAGAATGGTTGACGACCCATTTTGAATTTGCCGATATCCATGACAATGTATTAAAATTGGATATTTTAGGCCATGTCGATCCGACTGCCATGAAACTTTATGAGAAATTCTCCGGAATCGATGTTAAAACGATCCCGATGAATGATCCTGAAGTCATGAAAGTATTCTCATCGATTGAACCTTTGAACTTAGATCCGCGCTACTATTCCGAGAAAACCGGAGCGGCCGGTCTACCTGAATTTGGCACTAGTTTTGTTCGTCAGATGTTGGAAATCACTAAACCACGCAATTTTTCCGATCTAGTGAGAATCTCGGGATTATCTCATGGTACTGATGTTTGGCTCAATAATGCTAAAAATCTAGTCGAAGGGGGAACCACGCTTCAAGATGTCATTGGATGTCGCGATGATATCATGATGTATCTTGAACACAAAGGATTAGCTCCGAAGAAAGCTTTCGATATTATGGAATCCGTACGTAAAGGAAAGGGTCTTAAACCGGAATGGAAAGACCTAATGAAAGAAAACAACGTTCCGGACTGGTATATCGATTCCTGTCTCAAAATCAAATACATGTTTCCGAAAGCCCATGCAGTTGCTTATGTACAAATGGCCGTTCGTGTTGCATGGTTTAAAGTATATCATCCGGAATACTATTACACTGTCTATTTTACACTTCGCTGCAATGCTTATGAAATCGATACGATGATTAAAGGAGCAGAAACCATCAATCACAGAATGCAGGACATCACTTTGCGTTTAAATGATCAAGTTCAAAAGAAGACGGTCACGAAAAAAGAAGAAGACCTCGTATCGTCGCTCGAAGTCGCTTATGAAATGTGCAGTCGAGGCTTGAGTTTCGCTAACATCAACTTATACGAATCCGAAGCCAATGAATTTATCGTCCATCCCGAACATCGCAATATAATCATACCGCCGTTCACAGTTTTAGACGGTCTCGGGGAAAATGTTGCAAAATCAGTGATCGAAGCACGTCGAAAAGCACCGTTTTTATCCAAAGAAGATCTCTTGGAACGTACATTGTTAAATACAACACAGTTAAGAAAGCTCGAAGTCATGGGTGTTTTGAAGGGTTTACAAGAAGAGAATCAGATGTCGTTATTTTGACAGAATACTTGAAATTAGGGCATTATAAGTGTATAGTATTAACGTATAGAGAAACAAGGAGTGGTACCGCCACTCCTATATTTATGTTTTGAGGGAGATTAATGGAACAATTAACGAAAATCAGAGAATTAGTACAACCGATTTTAGCCGAACAGAATCTGCGGCTGGCAGAGTGCAGATGGGTCAATGAATCCCGCATGCATATTCTTCAAATTGCCATTATGCGGCCGGACGGATCGATGGACTTAGATACTTGTGCCCTTGTTTCGAGTCAACTGTCAGAGATACTTGACGCGACCGAAATCATTACACAAGAATACTATCTAGAAGTCTGTTCACCCGGAGCCGAACGTGTATTGACCAGCGAAGAAGACATTCAGTTGTCGGTCGGTAAAGAGGTATATGTGCGATTTCATCATCCGATATCAAAATTGCTCGAAGTGACAGGTACACTTTCAGCGTACGACGGACAGACCGGTACCATTGAGTACCGTGAAAAAACAGCTAAGAAAAGTCTGTCGTTTCTAAGAGATAACCTTGATTATATCCGTTTAGCGGTTCGATTATAACCGGAGGACAAGAAGAATGAACTTTAAAGATTTTTTAGAAGCCATGCAAGCAATTGAAGGCGATCGCAACATTTCCAAAGAAATCGTATTAGATGCATTACAAGAAGCATTGGCCAAAGCATACCGTAAACATATCGAGATTCCCGATGCGTTGGTAAGCGTGACCATTGATGAAAAGACAGGCGAAGTTTGTCTTTACCAGCAGTATGCTGTTGTTGAAAACGTCGAAGACGAAGAACTCGAAATATCCTTGGAAGATGCTCAAAAGCATAACCAGGATCTTCAGATCGGTGATCTGTATAACGTGAAAGTCAGCATTGACGATCTCGGTCGTGCAGCCGCTCTGTTAGCTAAGAATGTCATGAAGCAGAAGATCCGTGAAGCAGAGAAACAAGGTGTTTATGATGAATACATCGATAAACTCGATGAAATGGTCATGGGTGTTGTTGAGTCTGTGGAAGAAAAATTTATCGTAGTCAATTTGGGTAAAACATTGGCTATGATGCCAAAAGCAGCCCAAATGCCGAACGAAAATTATCGTGAAGGACAGAAATTGCGTCTGGTCATCACTGAAGTCAGTAAAGACACCAAAGGTGCCCAAGTATTGGTTTCACGTGCCGATGCAAAACTTGTTAAACGTCTTTTTGAAAAAGAAGTTCCCGAAATTTATCAGGGTATCGTTGAAATCAAAGCGATCGCTCGTGAAGCCGGTGAACGAACCAAGATGGCAGTTCATTCAAAACGTGAAGATGTTGATCCGATCGGAGCCTGTATCGGTCCACGCGGTTCACGTGTTCAAGTGGTTATAGAAGAACTTAAAGGCGAAAAGATCGATATCTTCGAGTGGAGTGAAAACATCACCGAACTTATCAAGAATGCATTGAGCCCGGCCCAAATTCTAGCTGTCGTTCCGACCGCTGAGAAACGTGGTTTATTAGTGGTTGTCGAAGATAATCAATTATCTTTGGCGATCGGTAAAAAAGGTAAGAATGCTCGCTTGGCCGTTCGCTTGACAGGTATGCGTATCGATATCAAATCACGTACCGAAGTGGATGCCCAAGGCATCAATTGGAAGAAATTGATGCAGGATTATGCGTTGGAACAAGAATCGAAGATCCTTGAAAAGAGAGCTGCGAAATTAGCTGAAGAAAAGGCACGGGAAGCCGCAAATGCTCCAGTGATTGAAGTAATCCCCGAAGCTGTCGTAGAGATCATTGCAACACCGGTGAAGGAAGTCGTCAGAGAAACAAGCAGACCTGCTTCCACATTCAGAACCGAACCAGTTCCAAGAACCATGGAACCGCGCCGTACCGAAGTGAAAACGCCGGAAGTTAAAGTACCTGAAGTCACGATTCCTGAAGCTGAGAAAGCAGTCAAGGTCAAGGCTGTCAAGAAAGAACTGAAAGAACGCAAGGGATTTGTGTCCAAATTAGAAGTTTATGCGGATGCACCTAAGGTTCTGGAGAAGAAAGAAAAAGATTTCAAGAAAAAACCGTTTGTTAAAGAAACAGAAGAACGCAGAGTTAAATCTTCGGTCATCCGTAAAGATAAAGATTATACGATCGCACCGGTCTATTCGGAAGCTGAGCTAGAAGAAATCAAGAAAGCCCAGGAACTTGAAACCAAGAAAACATGGTATGAAGATGAAGTGGACTTTGATGAATTTGAAGCTTATTACGATAAAGAAGAATAAGTGAAGAAAGAAGGGTTAACATGAAGAAAATACCAATGCGTCGTTGTGTTGCCACGATGATTCAGGTTCCTAAAAAAGAACTGATTCGTATTGTACGCACACCGGAGGGTATCGTGAAGATTGATCTGACCGGAAAAGCCAACGGCCGCGGTGCCTATCTCGCAAAGACAATGGAAGCCATTGAACTTGCCAAGAAAAAAGGGGCATTGGCTCGTGCGTTGGAATGTCAGATTCCGGACGAGATATTCGATGAACTCAAGGAGCATACCGGTGGAAAGTGATGCACTTTCACTGCTTGGTTTAGTTAAACGTTCTGGTGGTCTTGCGATTGGCAGTAAAGTTTTGGAAACTGTCCGTAACGGCAAAGCCCAATTTGTTGTCATAGCAAAAGATGCATCTGAGAGAACCCGTAAAGTTCTTAGTGATAAATGCACGTATTACCAGATTCCATTTGGTTTCGTCGAACATATGGAGGCTCTGTCCAGGGCTGTCGGTAAGAGTCATATCGCCGCAGTTGCTGTTACGGATAATGGATTTGCAAAGAAGATATCCGATTTTTTGAAATGAGGTGAAAGTATGGGTAAACCCGTCAGAAGAGGTAATAACCGCAATAAGAACGGCCAACGTTCTACAACAACGTTCAAACCGCGCGCGGAACATGTTACAAAGATTTCGTATACCGAAGGAATAACCGTTGGTGGATTAGCTGAAAAGTTGAATCGCAATGCCAGTGATATCATTAAATTGTTGTTCATGCTGGGAAAAATGGTGACCATCAACTCCAATATGGACGATGATACGATTCAATTAGTGTGTATGGAATATAATGTTGAAGTTACTAAAGAAGTTATTATCGACCGTGATAGTTTAGAAGACATTACCGAAGACGATGAAAAATCACTGATTGAACGACCGGCCGTCGTTACGATCATGGGTCACGTCGATCATGGTAAAACAACACTTTTAGATAACATTCGTAAATCAAAAGTCGTTGAAGGCGAATTTGGTGGAATCACGCAGCACATCGGTGCTTATCAAGTCGCAGTCAATGGACGTAAAGTCACATTCTTAGATACTCCGGGACATGAAGCTTTCACAGCAATGCGTGCGCGTGGAGCGAAAGTAACAGATATCGCTATTATCGTAGTTGCTGCGGATGATGGTGTTATGCCACAAACCAAAGAAGCTGTCGATCATGCGAAAGCAGCGGGTGTACCGATCATCGTTGCCGTTAATAAAATGGATAAACCGGATGTTAATCCGGATAAGATTATGAATGGTATGGCTGATTTGGGTCTGATTCCTGAAGAATGGGGCGGTGATGTCATATTCTGTAAGTTATCGGCTAAAACGGGTGCGGGTATTCATGAACTTCTTGAAACTATCTTAGTTGTTTCCGAAATTCATGGGTTTAAAGCCAATCCTAAACGTTTGGCTACCGGAACTGTAATTGAAGCTCGATTAGATAAAGGAAGAGGTCCGGTCACAACCTTGCTTGTCCAAAACGGTACCCTTAAAACCGGAGATATTCTGGTTGTCGGAGCATGTTTTGGTAAAGTTCGTAAGATGACAGATGATAAAGGCCGTGAGATCAAAGAAGCTAAACCTTCAGCACCAGTCGAAATCATTGGATTGAACGATGTCCCGGTCGCCGGTGATATCTTCAAAGTATTCGATTCGGAACGTAAAGCAAGAGAAATCGCCGAACGTCGTGCTCAAGTCAAGATCGAGTCTGAACGTAAATCATCTTCAGCAATGAGCTTAGATGATCTATCAAAACAGATTCAAGAAGGTGTTGTGCAGGAGATTCCGGTCGTTCTTAAAGCAGACGTTCAAGGATCCGCAGAAGCAGTAAAACAATCATTGGAGAAACTTGATGTTTCCGGAGTTAAAGTCAACGTAATCCGTTCGACAGCCGGTGCAATCAGTGAATCCGACGTTATGTTGGCTTCCGCTTCCAATGCACTGATCATCGGATTCAATGTCCGTCCGAATGCGGATGTACGTAAGAAAGCCGAAGAAGAGGGTGTTGAGATACGTCTTCATAACATCATCTATAAAGTTGTCGAAGAAATGGAATCTGCCATGAAGGGTATGTTGGCTCCTGTCTATAAGGAAGTCATACTCGGTCAGGCTTCTATCCGTCAAACCTTCAAAGTATCCAAGATCGGTACGATCGCCGGTTGTATGGTTACGGATGGCAAACTCGTTCGTAATTGTAATGTCCGTTTGATTCGTGAGGGTATCGTAATCTATACAGGTCGACTTAACTCGTTGAAACGTTTCTCAAATGACGCAAAAGACGTTGCAGCCGGTTACGAATGCGGTCTTACGATTGAAAACTTTAATGATATAAAGGATAATGATATAATTGAAGCATACGAAGACCAAGAAGTTAAACAAGACTAAACCGGTCAAAGAAGGAGGAAGAAACCCATGGCAATCCGCCAGGAGCGTCTAGCGGGAATCATCCAAAAAGAGATTTCCGAAATGATTCAGTTTCAAGTCAAAGATCCGAATATCGGGTTTGTGACAGTTACCGATGTGGAACTTACAAATGATTATTCCTATGTGAAAGTATTTGTTACGTTCTTGGATAAGAATAAGGACGTCGAGTCCCAATTAAAAGCGTTGAACAAAACAAAGAGTTTTTTACGGGGTGAACTCGGAAAAAAACTTGCGATCCGCAAGATTCCTGAAATTACATTCTACCAAGATACTTCTTTTGATAAGGGAGAACGTATCGATTCAATCATCAAAGATTTAGGTCAGAAATAACTAAAACAGCCTTCCGTCAATGACGGAGGGCTGTTTTTACTTGTTGAAACGCAATTTATAGGTACAGTGACGGCAGAGATCTTCTGTGCAGTGACGCTTATGAAAACCATCGATCATAGTGAGATAACGAGGTGATGTGATTGCCTTTTCAAATCCGTCGGTATAGATATTACCCAATTGAATCACTCCGTCACCATCCAAGCAACAAGGGCTGATCGTACCATCGGCTAAGATGACCATCATCAATGTTCCACCATGACACATGCCTTTCGGAAGATCGTGAATATTCTCCAAATCAGGCCATTCAAACTGTTCATCCGTGGAAATATGAAAAATTTTCGTAATACTCATTCGTCGTTGTTTGATAAATTTTTCCTTATCGATCGACAAAATAGTTAGGATGTTATTCATTATTTTTTCTGATTCTACACTGAGCACGTTGTGCTTCATATCCCAAAAACGTAATTGAAGATGAATCCCTGACTGTTGATCGATTTTTTTAACAAATTCACATAGATTCACGATCGCCTCATTACGTATTTTTTCCGTAACTTCATTCCAACTATGTAAACTTACGATTATTTGGGCAATCGCCGGATGTGTTGTAAGCAAATCCATATGATCTTTGAGTAACAAGCCGTTGGTTACAAGATACACTCTTAATCCTGAACGATAAGCTTCATCCAATATTTCTTTCAAATGAATCGAAAGTAAGGGTTCACCTTTAACATGCAGATAGATATGTTTAGTGTAGGGAGCAATCTGTTGAAAAATATTCTTTGCTTGGATTGGATCGATACTTTTTGTGTTTCTTTTGTGATCTGGGCAAAAAGTACAGTCTAAATTACAGTAATTTGTTATTTCGACGTAGATTCGTTTAAATTTCATCATTGACACCTCAAGTTTCATTATACTAAAAAAGACTACCCGAGGGGTAGTCTTATCGAATAAATCGGGCAAGAAATTCTTTTGTACGATCCATTTTTGGGTTTGTAAACAAGATATCAGGTTTGTCTTCTTCGACAATGACACCTTGATCCATAAAGACGACACGGTCAGAAACTTCTTGCGCAAAAGCCATTTCATGTGTAACGATGATCATGGTTCTTTTTTCTTTCGCTAACTGTTGAATGACCGTTAGCACTTCACCGACCATTTCAGGATCGAGAGCACTGGTTGGTTCATCGAACAACAATACCTTAGGTTCCATACACAAGGCTCTGGCAATGGCGACACGTTGTTTCTGTCCACCGGAGAGGGTAGTTACCTTAGCATTGATGAAGTCGTCCAGTCCGACCTTACTTAACGTCTCACGAGCAAACGCATCCGCAACTGATTTTTTCTTCTTCAGTACTTTTACTTGACCGATAACACAGTTTTCTAACACTGTGAGATGTTGAAACAGATTAAAGGATTGAAAGATCATTCCGACATGGGTGCGATATGTATTAATCGAATTTCGAGCACCGATGATATTTTTACCTTCGAATAAAATTTGCCCGGCATCATAGGTTTCCAATAGATTGATACAACGTAATAAGGTACTTTTACCACTTCCACTGGCTCCGATAAGACTGACGACTTCTCCTTCTTCGACGTTCATATTGATATCGCGGAGAACTTCTAATGTTCCGAAACTCTTATTTAAATGGGAGATTTCAAGAATGTTCATTTCTTAATTCCTCCTTTCACAGCATTGGCATTCAGAATATGGACGGTTGAACTACTGGATATACCGGATGATACAGGCATGTTCATTCGCGTTTCGATGAATTTCAATATTAAAGTTGTTGAGAAAGTCAGAATCAAATAGAGAATCGCAGTAACGAAGAAGGTGTCCGGAAATCGGAAAGTGATCCCGGTAACGGATGAGGTTTGGAAATAAAGTTCTGTTACACCGATAACATTAAGTACAGACGTATCTTTGATATTTACGACGAATTCGTTACCAATGGCAGGGAATGCATTGCGAATCGCCTGCGGTAGAATTATATAACGCATGGTTTGATAGTTATTCATTCCAATCGAGCGGGCTGCTTCATTTTGGCCGGAGTCTAAAGATTGGATACCGGCACGTATAATTTCTGCCATATAAGCTCCGGTATTGATTGAAACAATAAAGATACCGGCAATTAACGCTGTCCAATGAAATATGGGTTTCAAACCATAATAGAAAAATACAGCTTGTACAATCATTGGTGTTCCGCGGAATATCTCAACATAGGTCGTTGCGATGATGCGAATCAAACGAATAGAAATTCTTTTCCAAAGTGGATCGCGTTTTAGGATCGGCAAAGTGCGCAGAATCCCAATTCCAAGACCTATCAAAATTCCGATTATTGTTCCACTCATCGAAATGAGTAATGTAATCTTAACACCATACCAGAACATGGGTGCATATTTGATAAAAATGTAAGTAGCCCCTCCGAAAAAATCAGAGGGGATCTTACTTAAAAGTAAACTAGCGACTAACATTAGTTAGCTTCCGGTTGACGTGCCAGCGCTTCAGTCATCCATTGCGTTCTTGACTCAGCAGTAATTTTAGCCAGTATCGCATTGATATCCGTTTGAAGTTTCGTGTCGGCTTTACGTAAAGCTACAGATACTGTCGTATCTTCGGCTGAAGTTGTGAATCCTTTTCCGGTAGCGAATTCAATGATTTGAAGTTGTGAATTGGTAGCAACAATCGATTGTGCAACAGGTAGTTCGGAAACCATTGCATCAGAGTCTTTAGAAACAACTGAGTTGACTAACAAAGGGAATGAAGTTAACGGGGTATTATGAACAACATTGGTGATTTGATCGATCAATCCGTCATGGAAGGTGTTCTTCTGGGCAATGACCCGTGTTTTCGCGAAGTCAGCCAATGAAGTAGCTTTCGCATAACTTGAGTCTTTACGAACGATCAATACCATATTGGATGAGTAATAAGCGTCGGTAAAGTTGACTGCGTTTCTTCTCTCGACGGTGTCGGTCATTCCGGCAACGATCATATCAATATCATTGTTGGTAAGTGCCGGAACTAATCCGTCCCAACTTATTTTTTTAACGACAAGTGTACGATTCAATCCTTTAGCAATCGCTTTTGCGACTGTGATGTCATACCCATCGCAATAACCAGCTCCGGCAGCTCCGTTTAAAGCGATCGATGTTTCTGATTTATCGACTTGTGTCCAATTAAACGGGGCATAGTCACATTCAAGACCGACTACGATGTTTTTTGTGGATGATGAATTTGAGCAACCGCTCAGAATCAACAAGACTAAGGCAACGACTGTTAGAATTTTTTTCATTTCTTTTTCCTCCGATTAAACAAAAAACCGTGTTGTCTATCACACGGCCTTTGTCATAAATTGACTTAGGAGTATAATAGCGCCACTTCAGTAATGAAGGAGTGCTGCAGATTTTATCTGCAACCCCACACGTTTTCGCTACCGCGTATCGTGTTCGGCGATGATTACCTTTCCTGTGATTCAGCGCCTGTCGGCTCCTCACAGTACTCATTTGCACCGCTACCTCTATGTTCTTTTGTTTATGCACACACTTTACACGGTTTTAAAGCGTTTGTCAACACGATTATACATTTTATTTCTGAAAACTATGTACTATTTTTCAGGATTCCATAATGTTAGTTGTTCTTCATTATGTAGCATTTTGAGGAAGTTTCCTTTGGCGGTTGGAAATTCTGTATAGAGTGAATTCAACATTTCTTTGATATCTTGACGCTTGGTATAACCATCCATCGGACACGTTGATTTAACAATCGGATATGGATTCAATTCATTTTCACTAAGGATATCTTCTTCACTCACATAGATAAGGGGACGGATAAACATCATATTTGATTCACTCAAATGCATCTTGGGTAAGAAAGTTGAAAGTTTTCCGCCATAGATCGCATTTAAAAATAACGTTTCTACGGCATCGTCAGAATGATGCGCAAATGCAACCTTGTTACAGTTAAGTTCTTTAGCTCGTGATATCACTATTGCTTTTTTAAATTTCGAACATAAAGAACATTTCAAGCGCCCGTCTTCATAAGCTTGAATTTTAAGGATCTCGGCTACTTGAGAAGGGAATAAATGAAACTCAATCTTGTTGGAAGCTAAATAAGTTGAGAGGGTCGTAAAATCCATCCCTTCGAAACCAAGTTTAATATGGATGCCGATTACATTGAATTTTTTTTGTGTATTTTTTTGATATTCATTTAACGCAAGTAAGAGAAGGGTAGAATCTTTTCCACCGCTGACACCGACGGCAATGGTATCACCATCGTCAATCAATCGGTAGTCTTTGTCAGCCTGAGCGATCAATTTAAGTATTTTCTTCATTCCTGTCGACTCCTTTTGTTTTCAATTGTAGCATAATTTGTGTATAATAACTAAGAAAAGCGGTGATATCATGGACGGTATTCTGATCGTCAACAAAGGTAAAGATTTCACGTCATTTGACGTTGTGAATAAACTCAGAGGCATTCTTCATGAACGACGGATCGGTCACACTGGAACATTGGATCCCCAGGCAACAGGAGTACTCATCGTACTTATCGGTAAAGCAACTAAAGCAATGCCGTATCTTGTTACCCATAATAAAGAATACGTAGCTAAACTCAAATTGGGGATTAAAACAACGACGGGAGACATCTGGGGTGAGACGATTGAAACACAAGAATATGTAATTCCCGGAAAAATCGAAATCGAAGATGTACTCAGTCAGTTTCTTGGAAAAAGTAAACAGCTTCCACCCATGGTAAGTGCTATCCGTGTTAATGGTAAACATCTATATGAATATGCTCGACAGGGAAGAGAAGTTGAACGCACTGAACGTGAAATCGAAATCACAGAAATCGAATTACTCGCGATCACAGATGAAATCTCATTCAGAGTTGTATGTTCTAGCGGCACCTATATTCGAACTCTTTGCGAAGATATCGCTGCTAAACTAGCGACCATCGGAACGATGAGCGAGTTGGTCAGAACAAAAGTTGAACACTATACATTGAATGATGCTTGGACATTAGATCAGATAAGTACTGGCAACTATACACTATTACCACTGAGTACAGCACTTAGTCATTTACCTTTTGTAGAATTAGATGATCTTAGCGGCGTAATGAATGGTGTAAAAATGAAAATAGAAACAAATGAACCGATGGTGGTATGTACTCATCAAAATGAAACATTGGCTGTTTATGAGCTTAGAGAAGACGGATATTATCATTGCGTACGAGGTTTATGGTAAGGGAGAGTTACAATGAAAAAGATAGCTTGTTCAATTGAAGAAATTTATACGGACTTTGAACCGTTCGCTGCATGCATCGGATATTTCGACGGTTTACATTTGGGACATTTGGAATTAATTAATAAAACGATTCAGATTGCAAATGATAGAAATATTTTGTCTGCCGTTATCACGTTTGATCCGGATCCCTGGGTCGTATTGAAGAATATACCAAATCCAAAACATTTGACCACAATGCAGGATCGCATCAATTTAGCCGAAGAAATTGGGATCGATTATTGGATTTCGATTCGTTTTGATCGACAACTTGCTGACCTCGGAAGCAGTGAATTTGTACAGAAAATTTTGCTTAAGATGCCATTACAAGCATTGATCTGCGGCTTTGATTTCAATTACGGAAAAATGGGGAAGGGCAATATTACCAGTCTGATCGATGAAGCCAATGGTGCATTCGATGTTATCGAAATACCTGAAGTTACCTACGAAAATTTAAAAATAAGTTCAACTCGAATCTTTGAATGTTTAAAAAATGGTAATGTAGAGTTAGCTGCTAAATTGCTTTCACGTCCCTATCAGTTAAAGGGAGTTGTGGTCGGTGGTAAGCAGATCGGTCGTAAGATCGGGTTTCCGACGGCTAATCTGCAATTGGATGAAGAATATGCGATTCCCAGAATCGGCGTGTATGCAGGGAAAGTTGCCGTCGATGGGATTTGGCATAAAGCAATGATCAGTATTGGTAAAAATCCAACTGTGTCAGAAAATAATGAAATCACCATTGAAGCGAATATTTTGGATTTCGATCAAATTCTCTATGGTAAAACAGTTCAGTTCTCTTTTTTAAGTTATATTCGAGATGAGATGAAATTTTCGCGTTTTGAAGAGTTGATCAATCAAATACGTCAAGATGAAAAAGCAGTTCGCTCTTATTTTAATCATCTGAATTGATTTGATTATAGCTATATTTGGAAACCTATAACAGAAAATCGGATATTTAAACACTCTAAAAAGGCTTAAATTGACTATAAATGGTCATTTAATGAAAGAAATACGGAATTATACGAATTTTTCAGAAAATAAATGAAAATACGTGTTGCAAAGATTTTTAGTTTATGTATAATAATCACATAAGCTGTGAACAGGAGTAGTACCCGATTCACTTTACTTCCAGAGACTTGCGTGATGGTGAAAGCAAGAGTAAAGTAGCGGAGAACGTGCCTCGGAGCTGATTTATCGAAGTAGTGAGATAAATTCGTAATTCGGCGTTAACGAAGAGAGTTGCCGGAGTAAAATCCGGAAATAAGGTGGTACCGCGATAACACGTCCTTTGTATATGAAGGACGTTTTTTTTATGG
>JBBRCP010000029.1:0-19720 GCA_038204785.1 Erysipelotrichales bacterium | reverse complement strand
CTACATCAGCAGGGATATCATCGCAGTGACATCGTGAGTATGTTATTGGCGGCTTCCGGTACGATCAACGCGTATCGAGTCAGTCGTTTACTGGTACAAGCGGAGACTACAACGACGGAACGATTATTGTTTGTGTTGAACCGCTTGGCAGAACTGGATCAAAAAAGTAAATCCGGACAAATTGAAAAAAAATTCGGGTTTGAGATGTTTTTGATCGAAGCAACGAGGTGAAAACATGGAATCATTAAAAGAACTCTATAAATCAGGTCCCGGACCTTCAAGCAGTCATACGATCGCTCCTTGGCGTGCTGCTCAACTTTTCAAAGAAAAGTTCTCAGAGGCTGTCAGTTTTGAAGCAGAACTCTATGGTTCGCTTTCGCTGACGGGTAAGGGACATTTTACCGATAAAATCATTATTTCAACGTTCGCACCCAAATTGTGTCGGGTTTTTTTCAAACTTCATTGGGAACACGAGTTTGAGAATGGAGTTATCTATAAAGCTTATGATTATAAAGGTAATGTGATTGGGAGTTGGACGGTATTTTCGCTCGGCGGTGGAAGTTTCGATGTTCTTGAAGAAAACTTCGATTTCCAGTGTGATGTCTATTCTTATAAAAATATGGAAGAGATTTTAAATGATTGCAGTACCAGAATGATCAGTATTCCGATGATGGTTCGTGAACATGAACCGGATATCGATGCATATCTTGGGGAGATACTAAATTCGATGATGAAAGCAGTCGAACGTGGTTTAAATCGGACCGGTCTTTTGCCTGGTCGACTTAACATGCCGAGAATCGCGAAATCATTGATACTTCAAGCTGAAAGTACAGAAGATCAAAACGAGAAAAACAGAATGAAATTAATTGCGTATGCTTACGCAAACAATGAAGAGAACGCGTCGGGCGGTGTAGTGGTTACGGCACCGACACTCGGATCCAGTGGGGTAATGGCAGCCGTCATGTATCATTATTATCACGATATCGGCGTTTCCAGAAATAAGTTGATAAATGCCTTGATGGTGGGCGGAATGTTTGGTAATACAATCAAGAAAAACGCTACTGTTTCCGGTGCCATCGGTGGTTGTCAGGCAGAGATTGGTGCTGCTTGTTGTATGACGGCAGCAGCGATTGCTTACCTTCATGATTTGAATTTGAAACAGATCGAATATGCGGCTGAAATTGCGATGGAACATCATTTGGGATTGACTTGTGATCCAGTGGGGGGTTATGTGATTATCCCTTGTATCGAACGCAATGCGGCAGCGACATTAAGGGCTGAAGACGCTGCGATGATGGCACGGTTTATCGGTTCGGTCAAACCGAATCGAATCAGTTTCGATATGGTAGTAAGAACGATGAATTATACCGGAAAGAAAATCCCTATGGAACTCAGAGAAACATCTTTGGGCGGATTAGCAACGGAAATCATTTGTCTACCTGATGATGAAGAAAAGGCATGATCGTGAGATCATGCCTTTTTAATCCACAAAAAAATCAATCTTTCGATTGATTTAGATGTTTGAAATTGCTTTTGATAAACGACTCTTCTGACGGGCTGCGTAGTTTTTATGATGAATTCCGCTTGTTACAGATTTGTCGAGCTTTGAATTAGCTGCGTCAAATAATGTTTTAGCAGCAGCTGCGTCTTTAGCATCGATTGCTTTTAACACACTCTTTACGGCTGTTTTAAGCGCTGATTTTTCCGATGTTACTGCGGCACTACGCTTTAGGTTCGTCAGGGCGCGTTTTTTCTGAGATTTGATTTGTGGCATTGCGTGCACCTCCTTATTTTCAAGTACTGTTGAATTATAACAAAATGATTGTGAAAATGCAAGAATCACTTATGGCTATTAACAGAATGCGCAGAAAACAAGCAATTATGCTATAATAAGCGACGGGAGGTAGGTACAATGAATTCAGAAAGAATTTTGTTTATGGGAACACCTGATTTTGCGGTTGCGATCTTAGAAAAACTGATTGAACTTGAGTGTAATGTTATCGGTGTTGTTACTCAACCTGATAAGCCGGTCGGACGCAACCAGCTAGTGGCACCTACGCCTGTGAAAAAAATCGCTCTCAACCATGGGATACCTGTCTTACAACCAATTAAGATCGGTGCTGCCAAAGATGATATCATTGCTTTGAATCCGGATTGCATAATAACCTGTGCTTACGGTCAATTCATACCCGAATCGATCCTGAATACTCCACGCTTAGGTGCCTATAACGTTCATGCTTCGTTGCTGCCGAAATATCGTGGCGGAGCACCGATTCATCAATCGATTATCGATGGGAATAACGTTACCGGGATTTCAATCATGCGTATGGTAAAGAAGATGGATGCCGGTGATGTTTTATCTGTTGTTCAAGTAGATATAGATGATACGGACACACTGGGTAGTTTGCATGATAAATTAAAAATTGCCGGAGCTGAATTACTGGCGCAAACATTGCCGTTGATCTTAGCGCAAACTGTAACACTGACGCCGCAAAACGAGCATGAAGTCTCATTTGCTTATAATATTACGAAAGAGCAAGAATTCGTTAATTTCAACCGTGATGTGAAGGTGGTATATGATCACATTCGGGGTCTAACACCTTGGCCGGTCGCATATGGAAGAATTGAAGGCAAGAAAGTTAAGTTTTGGCAGGTACATATGCAAAAAGATCAACAACTGGCGCAACCCTCTGAAGTGATCGGTATGATCGATCATTCATTGGCGATTCAAGCGATCGGTGGAATCATTCTTTGTGATGTTTTGCAACTTGAAGGTAAAGGGAAAGTTAAGGCATCCGATTTTTATAACGGCTTAGGAAAAAGTTGGGTCGGTAAGCTTTTTGAGGAAACAGTATGAAAGTTAAAAACATGACATTGATTGCTTTATTGATGGCGATGACGACAATTATTACGATGTATATCTCATTTCCGATCTTTCAAGGTTATTTGAATCTTGGAGATGTGATCGTCATGAGTATGGGATTATTGATACCGCTCAATCTTGTTTTTTTAGCCGGTGTCGGAGCAGCCTTGGCAGATCTTCTTTTAGGCTACGGTCAATATGCGTTCTTCACATTGGTGATCAAAACGATTGAAGCCTATATTATCGGGAAATGGGCCATTAAACATGCGGACAAAAAAGTACCGTTCTATATATTTTTGACAGCCGGTATTTGGATGGCCTTCGCTTATGGTCTGACGGATATTCTGCTAACGCAAAATCCACTGATTTTCTTTACCTCGTTTGGGTACAATTCGCTTCAAGGCATCGTATGTGCATTGATTGCGTTCATGTTGGTACCGATTCTGAAGAAAATAAAGAACAGACAGTAACGTTTCATTCAACTAGAATCGATTCGGCCTATTTTATGTGAACTGGTTTTGATATAATGTGAATACTTTCAAAGGAGGAGATTTCATGGACCAATCTAAAATTCGTAATTTCTCTATCATCGCCCATATTGATCATGGAAAATCCACGTTGGCTGACCGGATTCTCGAAATGACGCAAACAATTCAGATGCGCGATATGGTAGATCAGGTATTGGACAGTCTGGATTTAGAGCGCGAACGCGGCATCACGATCAAACTAAATGCGGTACAACTTAAATATACAGCTAAAGACGGAACGGACTATATCTTTCATCTGATCGATACCCCGGGTCATGTCGATTTTACTTATGAGGTATCTAGATCACTGGCTGCTTGCGAAGGAGCTGTTTTAGTTGTGGATGCTTCGCAAGGGATTGAAGCACAGACATTAGCCAATGTTTACCTTGCCTTAGATAACAACCTTGAAATCATTCCGGTGATCAATAAGATCGATCTTCCGTCAGCGCAACCTGATTTGGTCATCGAAGAGATCGAAAATGTGATCGGACTTGAAGCTAAGAATGCACCGCAGATTTCCGCAAAAAACGGAATCAATATCGATCAGGTACTAGAACAGATCGTTGCCCGTGTTCCGGCACCGAGCGGAGATCCTGAAGCACCCCTCAAAGCACTCGTTTTCGACTCCTATTATGATACATATCGCGGAGTCGTATCATTTGTTCGAATCAAAGAAGGCGAAGTTAAAGTCGGCGATAAAATTCTTTTCATGGCAACCAATGCAGCTTACGAAATCACCGAACTCGGGATTCGTTCACCCAAAGAAATCAAAAAAGACAAACTTTCCTGTGGGGAAGTCGGTTGGATCGCAGCCGGAATAAAGTCAGTTAAAGACGTTCACGTCGGCGATACGATCACGATGGCGGATCGTCCGGCGACTGAATCACTACCGGGTTATCGAAAATTAAATTCGATGGTGTTTTGTGGGTTATATCCGATCGAATCCAATCGGTACAATGATCTGCGCGATGCGCTTGAAAAACTTCAACTCAATGATGCAGCTTTGCGCTTTGAGGCCGAAACATCACAGGCACTTGGTTTTGGATTCCGTTGCGGTTTCTTGGGATTACTGCATATGGATGTTGTTCAGGAACGTCTTGAACGCGAATATAACTTATCCTTGATCGCAACAGCACCCTCTGTTGTATATCATGCTTATTTGACCGACGGAACTATGAAATCAATCGATAATCCGTCACTATTACCGGATATTCAACGAATCGATTACATGGAAGAACCCTATGTTGTGGCAACCGTCATGGTGCCGAATGAATATGTCGGTCCAGTCATGGAACTATGTCAACGCAAACGCGGTATTTATAAAGAGATGAATTATATCGATCCATCACGTATGGTACTGATTTATCATTTGCCATTGGGTGAGATCGTGTTTGATTTCTTTGATAAACTGAAATCATGCACCAAAGGGTATGCATCCTTTGATTATGAGTTCTTAGCGTATCAAAAATCGGAGTTAGTTAAAATGGATATTTATCTAAATGCGGAAATCATCGATGCACTTTCGACGATCGTTCATCGTGAGTTTGCCTATCAACGCGGTAAGGTCATTACCGAGAAGTTGCGCAAACTGATTCCACGACAACAGTTTGAGATTCCGATCCAAGCTGCCATCAACAATAAGATCATTGCGCGCAGTGACATCAAAGCGTTGCGTAAAAATGTGTTGGCGAAGTGTTACGGAGGCGATATCTCACGTAAGAAGAAACTATTGGAAAAACAAAAAGAAGGCAAGAAGAGAATGAAACGGGTCGGTAATGTGGAGATTCCGCAAGAAGCATTCATGGCTGTTTTGTCGATGGAAGATGAGAAATAATATGGAAGCGATCATTCAAAAGATCCAAGCGATGAGAATCGCTAAAGGTTGGGACAAGAGTGATACTCCGGAGATTCTGGCGAAATCGGTATTTGTGGAAGCCGGCGAACTTTTAGAGTGTTTTGAGGAAGAAAACGTTGATGTGGAAAGGGTTTGCGGTGAATTGGCGGATGTGTTGATGTATGCGTTATCGTTGGCTCATGATTTAGGCCGTGATCCACTGCGCATCATTGAAGATAAGTTTCCTGACATCGACGCCCGTTACCCGTCTTTATAATCATGGTTCAAGCACTTTACGTTCACGTACCGTTTTGTGACGAGATATGTTCTTATTGCGATTTTACACGTGTCAAATCACATCCGGTCCTCATAGAACGGTATTTGTTTGCGTTGAGTCAAGAGTTAGGAGAACTGCCTAATCACGCCATGAGAACGGTTTATATCGGTGGTGGGACGCCTAGTGCGCTGTCAATTGAACAACTAGAAACACTTCTCGAACTTTTGACTCCATTTACACAAGGTGTTGAAGAATATTCAATCGAAGTGAATCCGGAATCGCTTACAGAAGAGAAAGTGATCTTAATGACAAGGTATGGGATCAACCGTGTAAGTATGGGTGTTCAAACCTTTAATCAACTGGAATTGAAGCAACTCAATCGCCGTCATACGATCGAGGATATCAAAAGTTCAATCGTGTTATTGAACGATTACGGTATCACCAATATTTCAATCGACTTGATCTATGGACTTCCGTCGCAAACATTAGCTAGTTTCGTTGCGAGTCTTTCTGAAGCAGTTCGCTTGCCCATCACCCATCTATCTTTATATAGTCTTATCATCGAAAAGAACTCTGCTTTTGGACGGATGAATTTAGAACCCATCGATTCTGAGTTAGAAGAAGACATGTATTTTAGCGCTGTTGAACTACTGAAACAACATGGTTTCGATCATTATGAAATCAGTGCCTTCAGTAAAGGTCATCCCTCGAAACATAATTTAGTCTATTGGCACTATGAGGAATTCTACGGAGTAGGTCCGGGAGCCAGTGCCATGGTTGATCATGTGCGAAGTACCAATACAGCGAATCTGCAGAAGTATGCACAAGGTGATCGTATCGGTGAAGTCGAAAAATTAAGTAATGAAGACGAAATGTTTGAATTTGTTATGATGGGTCTGCGATTGACGGAAGGGATAGAACTCAATCGATTTAAAGATCGATTCAAGTACGATATTACTGACATTTTTGGTACTCAGATTGGTGAAGCCATACAAAAAAAGCAGCTCGTACTAAGTTCGAACCGCTTATTCACCACTGAGAATGGTGCCGCATTACTGAATGATCTACTGATTACTTTTCTTCCGAAAGATACGCTTTGATTAGCGCTTGAGTACCTAGTAGACCATATCCTTCATCAAGTAATAGCTGATACCTAGCCAGTACATCATTTAAAACCGGTAGTTCTTGATCAAATTTATCGGTCTGTTCTTTAACGAGTTTCATATCTTTGACAAAATGATGAATATAGAAACCAGGGGTTGTATCGCCGCTGAGAATCTTAGGTCCGTTGTTGCTTAACTGCCAACTACCGGCGGCACCTTTGGAGATTGCATTTACGACGGCTGTCGGATCAAGGCCGGCTTTCTTAGCATAGACGATCGCTTCTGTACAAGCTGCGATCGCACCTGCGACAGCAATCTGATTGGCCATCTTGGTATGTTGACCGGCACCGGCTGTACCCATGTAGCAAAGATTTTTTCCTAATAATCCTAATAATTCTTCAACTTGATCATAGGTCTCACGTTGACCGCCGACCATGATTGAAAGGGAAGCGTTGCGTGCACCGATATCACCACCCGAAACCGGTGAATCAAGGACAGATACTTGGTGTTTGATGCCAGCTTCTGCTAATTGAACAGCTAGATCAGGCGAGGATGTTGTCATATCCATCGCAATGGTTCCCGGTTTGATGTTATTCAAAATGCCCTCAGTTCCAAAATAGATCTCTTCGACATCTTTCGGATAGCCAACCATCGTAATTACGATATCGGCATCTTTGACAGCATCGGCGATCGTATCTTTCCAGATCGCTCCGTTCGCTATCAATTCAGCTGCTTTTTCTTTGGTTCTTGTTGTGATCGTCAACGGATAGCCTGCACGTAGTAGATGACTTGCCATCGCTTTACCCATGACTCCGGTTCCAATCCATGTAATTTTTTTCATCGTCATTTACCTCACGATCAGTATAACATGATTAACTACTTGTAATCCTGCTGGATTCATGGTATTCTAACTATGCTTTTGTACTGGGTTCAGGGATTTCCTCATCCTTCTACGCGGTATAAAAGGACTGAAACATGGAGGAAAAAACAATGTTATCAAAAGATGAAAAAACAAGTATTATCAAAGATTATGCACGTTTTGAAGGGGATACAGGTTCTGTCGAAGTACAGGTAGCCGTATTGACCGCTCAAATCAACCAATTAACGGATCATTTGAAGCAACACAAAAAAGATTACCATTCACTTCGTGGATTAATGATGATGGTCGGACGCCGCAGAAGCATGATGAATTATCTGCGTACCGAAAGTCCGGTTCGTTACCGCGATTTGGTTCAACGTCTAGGCTTACGTAAATAGTCAAACAAAACAGCCGGAAACGGTTGTTTTTGTTTGTTTGAAAACATCAACTGTTGTTTAACGTCTACATGTGGTAGAATATACAATGTAAAAACATGAGGTGAAAATATGGCGAAAGAAGTATTTAGTTTAGATTTCTGTGGAAGAAATCTGACAGTTGAAACAGGAGAAATAGCCAAGCAAGCAGGTGGATCCGTTGTTGTAAGATATGACGACACAGTCGTTTTGTCTGCTGCAACAGCCAACAAAAATCCAAAAGACATTGATTTTTTTCCGCTGACTGTATCGTTTGAAGAAAAACTTTACGCAGTTGGTAAGATTCCAGGTGGTTTTTTACGCAGAGAAGGTAGACCGAGCGAACATGCGACCTTAACGGCACGTATGATCGACCGTCCGATCCGTCCATTATTTGCAGATGGTTTCCGTAATGAAGTTCAAGTAGTGAATCACGTTTTGTCCATCGATAATGATCGTACACCGGAAATGACGGCGATGTTTGGTGCTTCATTAGCTCTATGCGTCAGTGACATTCCGTTCAATGGACCGATTGCCGGTGTTATCGTCGGCCGTGTTAACGGTGAATATATTCTTAATCCAACCGCTGTCGAGATGGAACAATCAGATATCAATCTGTCGGTCGCCGGTACAAAATTCGCCATCAATATGGTTGAAGCCGGAGCGAAAGAAGTTAGTGAAGAAGCGATGTTGGAAGCAATGATGTTTGGACATCATTATATTGCGGAATTGTGCGAATTCCAAATCATGATCGCCAATAAAGTCGGAAAACCGAAAATGAAGATTGCTTTGTATGAAGTAGCGGCCGAATTAAATGCGGAAGTTCGCGAATTCGCTCAAACACGTTTGGAAGAAGTTGTCAGTATCAAAGAGAAACTCGAACGTTATGGTAAAATCGATGAAATCGAAGCTGAAACGGTCGCTTTCTTTGAAACAAAAACCTTTGCCAGCGAGAGTATCAAAGCAAAAACACTAAAACAAGTCAAAGAAGTCACACATACGATCGTCTCCGACGAAGTACGCCGTTTGATTTCAGTCGAAAAGATTCGTCCTGATGGTCGTGCTATCAACGAATTGCGTGCTCTTAATTCGCAGATCGATCTATTACCACGAGTTCATGGAAGTGCGATGTTTACGCGCGGTGAGACACAAGTCATGTCGATTTGTACATTGGGGCCTTTAGGGGATAATCAAATCATTGATGATTCCACCGATGTTGATACAAAACGTTTCATGCATCATTACAATTTTCCTCCTTATTCAGTCGGTGAAACAGGACGCATGGGAACCCCGGGTCGTCGTGAAATCGGCCATGGAGCTTTAGGCGAACGTGCCTTATTACAAGTATTACCGAATGAAGTCGATTTCCCGTATGCGATTCGTTTAGTCGCTGAAACACTCGAATCCAACGGTTCAAGTTCACAGGCTAGTATCTGTGCCGGTACAATGGCATTGATGGCTGCCGGTGTTCCGATCACAGCACCGGTTGCCGGGATCGCAATGGGTTTAGTTACTTATGGGGATCACTATACGGTATTGACCGACATTCAAGGTATGGAAGATCATTTCGGCGATATGGACTTTAAAGTTGCCGGTACCCGTGAAGGTATCACAGCCTTGCAGATGGATATCAAAATCAACGGGTTATCTCGTGAAATATTGAAAGAAGCATTGGCTCAAGCGAAGATCGGCCGTTATCAGATTATGGATAACATGTTGTCTGTCATCGATAAGCCGCGTGATCATGTCGGAGAATTCGCGCCGAAGATCACCATGATGAAGATTCCTGTCGATAAGATCCGAGATGTTATCGGCGGCGGCGGAAAGATCATCAATCAGATCATTGCTGATTGTGATCAAGTCAAGATCGATATCGAAGACGATGGTCGTGTCATGATTTATCATCAGAACCAAGCATCCATCGATAAAGCATTCAGAATGATCGAAAGTATCGTCAGAATTGCTAAAGTCGGTGAAATCTATGACGGAAAAGTTGTTCGTATCGAATCGTTCGGCGCTTTTGTCGAACTATTCCCGGGAACCGATGGCTTGTTGCATGTCTCCAAAATCGCCTACGATCGTGTTGAAAAACCGTCGGATGTGTTGAAAATGGGTGAAGTCATCAAAGTTATTGTTACCGAGATCGATGAAAAGGGCAGAGTCAATGTATCACACAAGGATTTGCTTCCTAAACCAGAAGGTTACGAAGAAAAACCTCGTCCGGAACGTACTGACCGTAAACCGCATTTCGATCGCGGACCTAGAAAATAAGTTTGTTCGTCCGTCATATCTAAAAAAAACTGTTTAAACAACCAACGAAAACCCTTGACTGATTACTTTTAGACAAGGGTTTTCATTTGATCTAAAAGCCATGAAACGATTATTTCATGGCTTTTACACATTAATATATGATAAAATAAACTATAAAAGAAAAGGATGTGGCCACATGGATTTTTACATTGAAGCAGACAAACGCCGGACTGAATTAGTCCGAGACTTACAAGAACTCGTTCGTATACCTTCGCTATATGATGAAACAACCGTCACTGCGAATGCGCCTTTCGGTAAAGAAGTTCGCAATGCACTGGATTGGGTATTGAATAAAGGTAAACAAGATGGATTTATCACAAGAGACGTCGATGGATATGCCGGTATCGTCGAATTTGGTAAAGGTGAGAAAATACTAGGCGTTTTAGGGCATCTTGATATCGTGCCTGTGGGAGTTGGATGGTCAAAAGAACCGTTCGGTGCGGAAATCGAAGATGGTTATCTGTATGGTCGCGGAAGCGGAGACGACAAAGGACCTACCATGGCTGCCTATTATGCAATGAAAATTCTTAAGGATCTAGGTGTTGAAATGAATAAACGTGTGTATTTGATCACCGGTTGTGATGAAGAATCGGGGATGGCTTGCATGCACTATTACAAGGATCATGCACCGATCCCGGATTTTGGATTTGTCCCGGATGCATCTTTCCCAGTCATCTATGGTGAAAAAGGAATCATGAATCTTCGCTTAAGTTCAAACGTTACGACGATCATTACAAAACTTGTGGCAGGTGAACGTCCGAATATCGTTATCGGTCAAGCGGATGTGACCGTTGCTGCAGAACTGAAACTTGAAATGTTTGAGTTCTATCTAAGTACACATAACCTAAAAGGAACGGCTATTCAACGTCCTGAGGGAGCTGTTTATTCGATCGAAGGTATCTTCAGTCATGGTTCGTTACCGCAAAACGGTATCAACTCGGCTTGGCATTTGTTGAATTTTGTTGGTAGTGCTTATCATGATCAATTTGCTCATTCGACTGCCGTTCTTCTGAACGATTATCGAGGGAAAGAACTAGGTGTTAAAGTTCATGGTTCACATATGGGTGATTTAACGGTCAATATGGGTATCGTTTCTATTTCGAATTCACATGCATCCATTGTCTTGGATCTGCGCTATCCGCAAGAAACAGATTCCGAAACGATTTTAAAACAAGTTTCCAGCGCTCTTGAAAAAAGTGGATCGCCGTTGATAATGGAATTGATCCAAAATAAAGATCCGTTATTTGTGGATCCTAAAAGTGAATTGGTCAGTACGTTGGAAAAAATCTATCGTAAACATACGGGTGATAGTACGACACCGCTCTTAACGATGGGTGGCGGTACTTATGCGCGGACGCTTCCGAATTGTGTTGCATTCGGTTGCGAATTCCCACTTCGTCCAGTCAAAGAGGGTGTGGGTGATGCTCATCAAAAAGATGAAGCGATTGAAATCGAATCCTTGATCTTGGCAACTGCCATTTATGCGGAAGCCATCTATGAGTTGACGAGGTAACTTTGTGCGGATGAGAAACAAGCCGTGGGCACTGGAATATCTGTCCACTGTTCCGCAAGTCATCTTTTCACCGGCTGATCTTAAAGGTCAATGGAAACAACAACTTAATGTCAATGAACTTCATGTAGAAATCGGAAGCGGAAAAGGGGACTACTGCTTAAAGATGGCAACGATGTATCCCGAAGCCGGTTGGATCGCTATTGAACGAGATAAGAATGTCAGTACGGTTGCGCTTAAAAAAGTAAACGAAAAATTACCGCTTAATATGCTTTGGATCGTTGGTGAAGCATCTCTTATAGAAGAATGGTTCGCTCGAGGCGAGATCAATGTTTTACATCTCAACTTTAGTGATCCGTGGCCTAAAAGCGGTCATTACAAGCGTCGTTTGACTTCACCCGAATTTGTCCCCGGGTATTTACGTCTCATCAATGAAACAGGTAAACTGGAAATCAAAACAGATAATAAAGTTTTGTTTGAATACACATTAATGGAATTAAACGGATATCCGCTTATCATGGATCAAGTCAGTGTCGATTTCAGACGCAATCCGCATCCTGAGGATGCAATCAGTGAGTATGAACAAAAATTCATGGATCTGGGTCAACCGATCTATCGATGTGTTTGGAGGAAAAAACATGAAATTGAGTAACGAAACCATTCAAACTATGAAAGATCTGACCCAACTGATGGGTGTTAGCGGAGATGAAACAGAAGTCAGCCGCTATCTTTCTGAACAATACCGCAGTCTTTGCGATGAAGTTGTCTATGATAACTTAGGTTCGGTGTTCGGTATCAAGCGTTGCGGAAAAGTCAATGCTCCCTTACTGCTACTGGCAGGTCATATGGATGAAGTTGGCTTTATCGTAAAGTCGTTGACTTCAACCGGATGTTTGGCTGTTGCACCAATCGGTGGTTGGTGGTCGCAAACGCTGTTGGGACAACGCATTACACTAAAAAATCGAGCAGGCAAAAAATTTCAAGGAACAATTGGGAGTATTCCACCACACTTGTTAAGTGAAAAGGATCGCAGTTCACCGATCGAAATCAAAAACATGTTGGTGGATATCGGAGCTAAATCAAAAGAAGAACTCTCTTCATGGGGCATCACAGCTGGCGATTCTATCGTTCTTAACGGTGCGTTCGAAGTGCTTGATGGTGATAATCGTTTACTCGCAAAAGCGTGGGATAACCGCTATGGTTGTATCATGGGGCTGGAAGTGTTAAAGTTACTCAAGAACGTGGAACTGAATGTCGATCTGGCAGTCGGAGCTACCGTTCAAGAAGAAGTTGGACTGCGTGGAGCGACTACCGGTGGCTATTTGATTCATCCTGATGCCGCGATCATCTTTGATTGTTCGCCGGCGAATGATGCAAGTGGGGATCAAGATTCATTTGGTCAGTTGGGAAAAGGACCTTTAGTTCGATTTATCGATGCTAACTATTTACCGCATCGTGGGTTCTTGAACCACTATGTAGATGTATTGAACACTGAAAATCTACCTTACCAGTATTACCAGTCACTCGGTGGAACAGATGCGGGTGCTGTCCATAAATTATTCGAGGGAATCATTACGCTGACAATGTGTATTTGTGCCAGAAATATCCATACAAATAGTTCAATCATTGATGTTGATGACTTTATTAACGCTCGCGGAGCAGCTGTTTCAATGGTTAAATCACTTAACCCGAAACTCTTGGATGAAATCAGAAAAGCAAACCAATAGTTTTTGAAAGGAGGATTTGAATGCGAAAAACCTTAGTTCTGATTGCTTTAGCGATCGCTCTTTCCGGCTGTGTAAAAGTAACCGAGTCAAATTTAAAGAGTATTGTTTCCACTCAAGTCACAGCGGCTGTAAGTGAGGCATTGCCTTCGACATCCACGATGCGTAAGACACTTTACACCTACTATTTACCGACAAGCGTCGGACGACGGGAAGCTTCACAGTCGTCAACCGTATTGTTCAGTAATAATTATAATGTATTGATGAATTTGGATATCGTGTCAGTTCTGACCGAAAAGTTTTATGCGGTCGAAAATACTAATCCATTGCGTGCTTATACACTTGCATCAGATCCTTTATTTACACTAAACGGCACCTATACTGATTTAAAAAATATCACAAATGCTTATATCGTAACACTCAACGCAATTGAGAAAAATATTGTACTGTTAACCCTACAAACTAAATATTTTGTATTTTCCGCAGTCATTCCAATGGCGGCAGTCGGTGATGTTGTCTATGATATGATTCGTATTGTTCGTACCTGTACGGTGAACACGAGTGATGTCGTAACCTTGTATTCAAACCGTGAAACTTTCAGTTATACGAAAGAAACATTAGATATATTCAGTCAATTGGCACCTGAGTCAGGCAAGATTGCTGATATGATCAAAGAGTCAACGCCGGCAGTGCCTAAGAAATAGACAATACAGAACAGAATCACTTCTAACCTTGTAATGAGCAGTTTGCAATTGTATACTGATAATAGAACCGCAGTAGCGGACGAACGAAAACGAACAGGGGGGATTTCTATGTTACGTAAACTAGCTTCTTTGCTGTTTGAAGAAGAAGAAGAAATCATTGAAGAAGAAGCAGAGACAGAAGCAGTTCCGCTTGAACTTCCACCAATAAAAAAAGCCGTTGAACGACCGACCAGGGCTATGGAAGTCACTATCGAATCACCAAAAAAAGCACCTGAAGTAACGGTCATTGAGAGTATTCCGGCACCGACAAAACCAACCATCAGAATAGATGTTGATGAGAAACAAGAACTTCGACCGATGAAATCGATTGTGGTAGCGAATAAAACTGTCGTTTATGAATTTACACCGGTCATCAGTCCGATTTTTGGTGTATCCGCAAAAGATCAAAAATCTGTGCCAACAACGGTTACGGTAAAACAGCCCATCGTTCGTCACAGCACGCTGCAGACGATTATCAGCCCGATTTACGGAGTGACTGAGTCAGTACATGAAGGCAATGCTCTGAAAGACGCAGAGCATCTTCAACAGCCGCTCAGCTCGGATGTAAACAGAATCTCACTGGATGACATGTTGCATCCTGTTAAAAAAGAAGAAACCAACGAAACAAAGCAGTTTTCATTATTTGAACACGCCGATACAGATACTGAATAGACGGCACACGGGGAGGTAGAACATGTATTTTTTTATCGGAATTAAAGGGTCTGGAATGGCCTCTTTGGCATGTATGCTGAATGATTTAGGTCATTCAGTCACCGGAAACGATATTGAAAAGCACATTTTCACTGAAGATGAACTACACAAGAGAAACATTACAATTCTTCCGTTTGGGACAACAATACCCGATCATGCGACGGTCATTATCGGAAATGCCTTTAAAGAAGATTTCCCGGATGTTATTCGTGCGCGAAATAATCCAACGTTGACGTGTCATCGCTATCATGAATTTTTAGGTACATTGATGGAAGCTTATGTTTCTGTCGGTGTCGCCGGAAGCCATGGTAAAACGACAACTACCACGATGTTAGCAGCCATGTTGAACTATGTAAGTCCGACGGGTTATTTGATTGGTGACGGGCATGGCCATCTGATGGAAGACAGTCATTATTTAGTCGTTGAATCCTGTGAATACCGTCGTCATTTTTTAGCCTATCATCCGGATTATGCGATCATTACGAATGTAGATCTCGATCATGTTGATTATTTTAAAGATGAAGAAGACTACAGCCTTTCCTATGAACAGTTCAGTAAAAATGTAAAAAAACTGTTGATCATGTATGGTGACGATCCAAAAGTTAGGGCTCTTGATATCAAGACGCCTCATCTTTATTATGGGGTCGAGGATGGAAACGATCTGCAGGCGACCAATATAATTGAAACTACACGAGATATGTCATTTGATGTCGTCTATTACGGAAAAAAGTTAGGCAATGTCAAATTTCCGTTCGTTGGACGTCATCTCTTATGGAATAGTTTAGGCGTCATCGCTGTCGGACTTTCCGAGAAGATGTCATTGAAGGAAATCGAAGAAGGGTTATCGCTCTTTCACGGAGCAGCCCGACGCTTTGTGATCGAAGAAGCCGGCGAGAATATTTATATCGATGATTATGCGCATCATCCGACTGAAGTTTCCATCACGATTGATGCGGCTCGTATGCGTTATCCCGATAAAAAATTGATTGCTATATTTAAACCGCATCGAGTTTCCAGAGTATTGCGATTTGCGGATGATTTTGCTAAAGCACTTCTGAAAGCCGATGTGGTTGCACTCTGCCCATTTACAAGTATTGATGATGCCGAAGAAGGCATCGATATTGATATCAATTATCTTCAGCAACGAGTCCCTGGCTCATTCGTTGTGGATGAAAAGGAAGATGATGCAGAAAAACTAGCTAATATGGGTCCAGCCGTATATTTATTCATGAGTTCAAAGGATATTTATGTGTTTAGTGATTTAGTAAAGCGCTATCAAAATTCTTGAAAATATTTACATTTTCGGCTATAATAGTAAGGAGGTGATATCATGGACCAACTACTTAAATTATTAGGAGAGATCTCAGTACAATTATTACCGATTCTTGGTGTTGTTGTGTTAGCTTTTGTCATCGTCCTTCTTAAACGAGCATTGGATGTGATGAAACAGGTTTCATCCACTGTAACCAAAGTGAATTCAACCATTGATGCTGTTGATAAGGGGATCAATGAACTACAAGGACCACTTCAAACGTTGACTAGGATATCGGGGACAGTCGGGTTGGTACAAGACGCTACTGAAAATGCGTTCAAAACCGCAGTTGTCGCTTTTGCCGGGAATTACTCAGCTATTAAAGACTATGTTTCCTCTTTTATTGATAAGTGGAAACCTAAAGACAAAAAATATGAAGAAAAAGTAAATGAAACAGTTGTACAACCCACCGATATTGAAGAAACGGTAAAAGGAGAATAACATGGAAGACGACAAACTAAATCAAGAAGAAAACAAAACGGTCGAAAACGAAGAAGTTAAACCTGAAAAGCATTCAGCATTTGATGATTTCATCAAACATGCGAAAACATTCGCTGAAGACAACAAACTTCAAGAAAAATTCGAAACATTAAAAGAGAAAACAAACGAAGCAGTCGAAGGAGCATCTAAAAAAATCGATGAACTTCGCCATGACGAGGATTTAAAAGCAAAACTTAACAATGTGAAAGAAACGGTTGTATCAGCGACCAATAAAGTTGTTGATAAAGTTAAAGAAAACGAAGAGCTGACTGAAAAATTGACGCAGGTCAAAGATACGGCAGTTGACGTTACGAAGAAGAGTGTGGATTTTGTTGCCAACAAAGTCGATGATTTCCGTAATGATCCGGAAGTTCAGGAAAAATTCGAGAAAGCAAAAGACAAAACAATCGAAGTAGCTGAAAAGGCAGTAGATTCATTAAAAAAATGGCTGAAACCAGAAAAAGCTGAACCGACTGAAGAACCGACTGAAGAATCTGCTGAAGAATCAACTGAAAACAAACCGGAATAAGGAGGGTCAGCAGATGAAAAGAGTCACGATATATGATGTTGCCAGTGAGGCAAAAGTTTCGTTAGCGACCGTTTCACGGGTTATTAACGGGCTTGAAATCGTTCGAAGTGATACCCGTGAACGGGTCGAAGTTGCAATTGAAAAATTGGGATATAAACCCAATGCCATTGCTCAAGGGTTAGCGTTACAGAAAACCACTACGATTGCTTTAGTAATACCGGAAGCTAGTTTTACATATACCGGTCAAATTATAAATGGACTACTGGATGTTGCGAAGATCTACAAATATAACATTATGCTTCATACAACGACGGAGGGCATCAATGAAATCGGTGAGATCATCGAGAACATAATCAAATCCAGAGTCGATGGAGTGGTTATTTATAACGATAAGTTGATGTATGAGGAAATGAGTGCATTAACTAAGTATCATTTTCCAATCGTTCTTATCGGTAATAAAATGTCGACGGATAATATCTGTTCGGTCTATGTTGATCTAGAGAAAGCCGTTTTCGAACTTGTTACGCAATATTTGGAAAAAGGTAAAAAGAATATTGCCATTATTCAAGATCGTAAAAATAAGTATGCGATTGAACAATTGATTCGCGGTGCAGAGAAAGCCTATGAACGCAAAGGATTGGTGTTTGATAACTTTATTGAAATTCCGCGCGAATATCGTAGTTCCTATTTGTTCCTGAAAGAATATTTCCGTACCAATACGCATGATCTGGTGATCGCTCACCGAGATTCACAGGCATTGGCTGTTGCGAATGCAGCAAGCGAAAACAATATTAAAGTTCCGGATGATTTGGAAGTTGTTTGTGTTATCGATACCAAATACAATGCGATGGTTCGTCCGCAGCTTTCAAGTTTCTCGATACCTTCGTATGATTTAGGAGCAGTTGCTATGCGGGTTATGACAAAAATGCTTCATGACGAAAAGATCGATGATAAAGAGATCGAACTTAGTTATCTATTTACCCCACGTCAGTCGACCAAGTAATTGACATCATCTGATGGGTTGTTTATAATATGAATGCGTTGATAAGAAAAAGTACCGATCTGATTTTTGTAGAGAGACAATGAAGGGTGAGAATTGTCAGATGAGGATCGGGAATACACCTTGGAGCATCTTTATGAAAAGTAAAGACGTATTCCGCGTTAAGGAATTTGAGTGACGTTATGTCGATCAAGGTGGTACCGTGCTGATAAAGCGCCCTTGTATGGGTGCTTTTTTTATGAAAAGGAGAGTCAACTATGGACTTTATCGAAGAATTGCAATGGCGTGGGTTAATCAAAGATGCGACCGACTTAGAAGGATTAAAAGAACGATTAAAACAACCGATTACGCTTTACTGTGGATTTGACCCCACAGCTGATTCGCTTCACATTGGATCATTACAACAAATACTATTACTGAAACGCTACCAAATGCAAGGTCATACACCGATTGCACTCTGCGGAGGAGCAACCGGAATGATTGGTGATCCGCGACCAACGACAGAAAGAAAACTGCAAACCATCGAAGAAGTTGATGCGAATGCGAAATCGATTGAAGCTCAATTAGGACTGTTTTTGGATAAGACCGGAACGAATGCGTTTATAGCTGTTAATAACTATGAATGGCTCAGCCAAATCAGTATTTTGGATTTCCTGCGTGATTTCGGTAAACACTTCAATATTAATTATATGATCAATAAAGATATTGTTTCCTCACGTTTACAGACGGGTATTTCATTTACTGAATTCACTTATACAATTCTTCAGGCAGCTGATTTCCAGCACCTGTATCGCAACTATAATTGTCAGTTACAGATCGGTGGCAGTGACCAATGGGGAAACTTAACCAGCGGCGTCGAACTGATTCGAAAGACCGAAGGTGAAGGCACTAAAGTTTATGGTGTCACATCGGCATTGATCACAAAATCAGACGGTTCTAAGTTCGGTAAATCGGAAGGTAAGAATATTTGGTTAGATCCGGCTAAAACGGATGCTTATTCTTTCTATCAATTCTGGCTTAATGTTACCGACGAAGATGTCATAAGTCTCTTAAAACGTCTCTCACTAAAATCAATCGAAGAAATCAGCGAGTTGATCACCAGTAGCCAAGCCGATGCGCATCTCAGAATCGCTCAAAAAGCTCTGGCTGGCGAGTTGACTGAACTTGTTCATGGTCACGATGGTTTAGCGCAAGCAATGCGAATTACGGAAGTGTTCTTTAGCGGCGAATGGAAATCACTTAGTATTGATGAACTACGCAGCGCATTATCGGAAGCTCCGCATACCGAATTATCCGCCGATACCTTGTTGATCGATGTGCTTGTGCAAGCGAAAATTGCTTCAAGTAAACGTGAAGCTCGTGAATGGATCCAAAACGGTTCAATTCATGTAAATGGAGATAAAGTGACAGATTTAACGTATATTATCAGCAGTGAACTGGCATTCGGAAAACAATTGACAGTTGTCCGCAAAGGTAAGAAGAATTACTTTGTTGTCGAACATGTCAGTCAATAAGGAGGCAACCC